>DAOUTP010000202.1 GCA_030626645.1 Candidatus Cloacimonadota bacterium | reverse complement strand
GGTTGAGTTTGTACGTCAGCCTGATGCAAATTTGGGTCATGTAATTGGTTTTATGACAATGGGACAAATCTTGAGTTCTGTAATGATAATTTCAAGCTTGATCGGCATCGGCTTAATTCTTCGAGTTAAAAAAGATGAAACTGAATAAGTTTTTTCTTTTATTTATATTGTTACTTTTTTTTACAAGTTGTGCATTTCTACTCAAACCTATAGAAAGCGATAAAGAAAAATTACTTTATACGCATCTGAAATTTTGGGAAAATATCAGGATTGATGGAATAATTGAAGCTAATTATAAAAGCTATGTCTTCCGTAAGAATATAACAATTAAGAAAAACAATCATGCCTTAAGAATTGATATTTATGATTCAGGAATATTTGGAATGCAGCCAACCCCATTTATTTCTGCTTATTATGATTCTGTTCTAACAATTCGGACGCCGGACCAGGAAATTGAACACATTTCGATTGAGGATGATAATTATTTCTCACTTCTTTTTAACTTAAATGATCTTTTTGTATTAAAAGATGACATTTTAAAAAATAAAAGATTATTTTTAGAAAATTTAATCATTACTTTTTCTGATAATATGAAGATCAGCGAAATCCGCAATAACACCAATTCTACAAAGATATACTTCAATTACTTACAGGACATGGATTCCATTACGTTCCTAAAAGAAGAAAAAAATATTATTAATATTCAAATTGACAAAATTACACATCCGATTGAAGAAATAAATAGATTAAAATAATGAACGGCAAAATATAATAAAGCAGTTCTGAGGTTTATTATGATAGAACGTTATTCACGAAAAGAAATGACTAAGATCTGGGATCTGCAAAACCGATTTCAGTGTATGCTTGATGTAGAGATCGCAGCCTGCAGAGCGATGAATGAGATGGGAATGATTCCCAAAGAAGATCTCGATATCATCGTAGAAAAAGCTGATTTTGATGTTGAGAGAATTGCTGAGATCGAAGAGAGCACACATCATGATGTGATCGCCTTTCTTACAAATGTGGCAGAATTTGTTGGTCCGCCTTCTCGCTGGATTCATTTTGGAATGACCTCTTCTGATGTACTTGATACAGCTTCTTCTATCCAGCTTAAACAGGCTGGTGAACTTATTCTTCGTGATTTACAAAAATTTTCTGAGATCCTCAAAATGAAAGCTCGTGAGTACAAAAACACGCTTTGCATTGGAAGATCACACGGGATTCATGCTGAACCAACAATATTCGGTCTTAAATATGCACTCTGGTACGATGAAATGCAGAGAAATATTACAAGAATAGAGAAGGCAATTGCGATAGTTTCTGTTGGGCAAATCTCAGGTGCTGTTGGAAATTATGCTCATCTTTCTCCCGAAATTGAGGAGATCACCTGTAAATATCTTGATCTTGTTCCAGTAAATATTTCTACACAAGTCATTCAAAGAGATAGAATTTCCGAGTTCATGAACACGCTCGCCATAATAGGCTCAACCATAGAAAAAATTTCTATGGAGATCCGCCATCTACAACGAACCGAAGTTTTGGAAGTGGAAGAAAATTTTTCTAAAGGGCAAAAAGGTTCCTCGGCAATGCCGCATAAACGTAATCCCATCATCACAGAGCGTATGTGTGGAATGGCTCGTATTCTGCGTTCTAATGCCATTGCAGCACTGGAAAATAACGCTCTCTGGCATGAAAGAGATATCAGCCACTCTTCGGTAGAACGGATAATTTTACCGGATTCAACAATCTTAATAAACTATATGTTGAATAAAATGATCCCACTTATCGAGAATTTACTGGTCTATCCAGAAACTATGATGCAGAATATTGGACTTACTAACGGTCTTGTTTTTTCTCAAGTTGTATTATTGGAACTTGCTAAAAAAGGAATTTCCAGAGAAATATCATATTCCATTGTTCAACGACTTGCCATGGAATGCTGGCAGAATAAAAAACCATTTAAAGAGCTTATCCTTGCTGACGACGAAATCAATGAATTCATTTCTGAAGAGGAGTTGCATGATATTTTTTCTTACGAGAGATATTACAAAAATGTTGATTTTATCTTTAATAGAATTGGAATATAGTTATGTCAAATTACACACCGGTCGAATATTTATCTAAAATACAAAAACTGAAATACAAATCTGCTATTTTTCCAATTTTGTTAGTTTTTTTTAGTTTTGGAATTAACATGATCTTTGAGATAGATCAGGCAAAATATTTTTCAATTATCGGACTTCTCTGGTACATTTTAATAATTATGAAATTCCGGGTTTCCAAGAGTTATCCACCAGAGAATAAAAATGAAATTATACTTTCACCAATTTATGGAAAAGTTACTAAAATTGAAGATCGTTTCATTACAATAAAAAAAGGAATTTTCCAGTCTGCAGATATTCGATATGCAGGACAAAATATCGAAGTGAGAATAAAATCTAATCGAGTAAGTTATTTTGAAAATCAAACTGCTCTTGCCGGAAAATTGATTGGTGTAGTTTCGTCCTCGGCAATTTGCATTTGTAAGATTCCAAAAGACTGGAAAATTGATATAATTTCTGGTGATAAAGTTATAGCCGGTGAAACTATTTTGGCGGTAAAATGAATACAAAAAACTTAAAGTATGTAGTCCCAAATTCATTTACAGCCCTCAGTCTTATTTTAGGATTATCTGCTCTTCATTTAATAAATTTAGGCAATTTTTATTTGGCTGCCTGGTTAATTGGATTTGCTATGGTTTGTGATTTTTTAGATGGAAAACTTGCCAGGATGTTAAATGCCCAAAGTAAATTTGGTGCTCAATTTGATACTCTTTCTGATTTTGTAACCTTTGGAGTTACTCCAGGATTTTTAGCTTACTCAAGCTTACTAAATGAAGTGAATTTTGTGGGTGCAGCAGTATCAATATTCTATGTCTTTTGTGGAGGATATAGATTAGTAAGATTTACTTTGAAAAATAAAATCACTTCAAAAAAAGAACCCTTTATTGGATTACCTATTCCTGCGGCGGCCGGAATGATTGCTTCATTTATTATCTTTAATTCTTATTTTAGAGATGGAAATATAATTGTTGATCTTCTATTAATTTCTACATTTTTAGTATCAATATTAATGATAAGCAAGATAGAATATCTACCTCTTGAAAAGGGGAAAAAATTATCAAAAGAATCAAAATTTTTTATTACTTTAGCAATTATCAGTATAGTATTAGCTATAGAATTTTCTTATTTCATCTTCATAATCTGGATGATGATATATATTTTCTACGGTGTATTTAGGCAAATATTCCTTTTATATAAAAACCGATCTTCAAAAATTGTGCATTGATTATATTTAGTCAGCAATATTAACTGATAATAATTCCCTAACATCTTGTATATTATTTAAATACTGACAGTCATATTTGCACTTCTTTTATATTATACTTGACATACCATTATTCATCCTTATAAAAGACACATGATTGTATTTAAAGATTAAATGAGTTGTATGACGATAATAGATATCTGTATTAAGGAGATATTATGCCGATATTCAAAGATAATTATTTTACAAATGACACCTATTTACTCCGT
>DAOUTP010000233.1 GCA_030626645.1 Candidatus Cloacimonadota bacterium | reverse complement strand
TGGAACGACACAACAAAATATGGTGAGTTATTCTTAGAGAAAGAGATAGAATTTTCTAATTTTAATTTTAAATATGCTGATGTTAAATCCTTGTTCGAAGTTTTTAACGATCAGGAAAAACAGGTTAAAATGCTACTTGGGGAAAAACTGGTTTATCCGGCTTATGATTATCTACTGAAATGTTCTCACACATTCAATCTTCTGGATGCCCGTGGTGTGATCAGTGTGACAGAACGGGCTGCTTATATTGGCAAGATCCGCACTATGGCTAAAAAATGTGCAATGCTTTACATTGAGAAGTACGGAGATTGATCTGCTCATTACATGAAAACATTTGAAAAAGTAACTCCCTTCATAAAAAAGAACTTACACAAACTGGTCTTCGGAATATTGCTGATAATAGTGATAGACGCCGGGCAGCTTTACACGATCAAGATCATGCAAAAGGCAATTGATAACCTCGATAAAACAGGATTTACAAGCCAGATGCTGTTGAATGCTTCTTTACTTATTATCGGGATTACTATTTTCATAACGCTGCTGCGCTATTTTTGGCGAATTGCCTTTATCGGAACAGCCTGGAGCATGGATCGGGATCTGCGTCAGATGTATTACGATCATCTGATGAAGCTATCGGCAAATTTTTATAATAAAACCAAAACAGGTGATTTGATGGCTTATGCCACCAATGATATGAATGCTATTCGAATGCTGCTGGCATTTGGATTCGTGATCGGAGCTGATATAATAGTGATAGCTGTTGCATCGCTTTTCTTTATGGTTGATATCAGTTTGAAACTCACTCTTTTCGCCATATTACCAACACCGTTTCTTACAATTATCATTATGTATTTTGGAAAGAAGATCCATGCAAGATTCCGCAAAGTTCAGAAGAAGTTTGCCAGCATGTCCGGGATCGTGCAAGAGAGTATTTCCGGCATTAGAGTTGTAAAAGCTTTTGTTCAGGAAGAGGCAGAACTGGAAAAAATGTCTATAATAGCCCGGGATTATATGGATGAAAATATCGGTTTGGTAAAGATATTTGCCCTGTTCCATCCTGCCATGTTCCTGCTGATTAATGCCTGCATGGGAATTGTACTCATTTTTGGCGGACAAGCGGCAATTTTGCACGATATCTCGATGGGTGAATTCGTTGCTTTCTTCCAATATTTGGGAATGCTTGTTTGGCCTATGATCGCCATTGGCTGGATCGTGAATTTGTTCCAAAGAGGAACAGCTTCACTTAAAAGATTGAATTCTATTTTAGGTGTTGATCCGGAAATAGTTGATAAAGATATCGATGAAAACATTTCTTCTTTGAAGGGGAAAATTTTTTTTAAGAATCTAGAATTCAGCTACACGCCAGAAACTCCGATGATCTTTGACGGAATTTCTTTTGAGATCGAAGCCGGAAAAACACTGGCTATTGTCGGCAGAACCGGATGTGGGAAAACAACTGTTATTGATCTTCTCTCAAGGGTTTATAATCCACCTGCTAATTCTATTTTTCTTGATGATAATGAGATCTATAAAGTTCCGCTGGATATCTTACGTTCTAACCTGGTAATGGTTCCTCAAGAGATTTTCCTTTTCTCCGATACAGTTGCCAATAACATCAGTTTAGGTAAAAATAAAGCTAGTCGTGAAGAAATTGAAGAAGTTACAAAAAAAGCACAAGTATACAGTTCAATAAGAGAGTTTGAAAATGGTTTTGATACTGTAATAGGTGAGAGAGGTGTTACACTTTCCGGTGGGCAAAAACAACGATTGGCAATTGCTCGGGCATTGCTTACTGATCCCAACATTCTTATCTTGGATGATGCACTTTCTGCTGTGGATACAAAAACCGAAAAAAGCATTCTGGATGATCTGATTAAAATGAGAAAAGACAAAACCACGATCATCATTTCACATCGGATTTCCTCGATCCAACATGCTGATAAAATAATTGTGTTAAATGAAGGAAAAATTGAAGAAGAAGGCAATCATAAACAGCTTCTAACCCAAAATGGAATTTATGCCGATATTTATGAAAAACAACAGATTGAAGAGAAATTGTCAGAATGAGTAATCTGGATAAAGGTCTAACAGAAGATCAAATTCAGGGCAAGATCTACGATAAAGTCCTGTTCTCCAGACTCATTAAATATCTGAAACCATATAAATTTTTGGTCACAATTTCATTTGTACTGTTATTGCTAATTACAGTAACGAATCTTTTAAGCCCAATTATAACACAACGTGCCGTGGATAGAGTAATCCTTTCTAATAACAATTTAATTGGATTTAATAGTCTGCAAGAAGCCGAGGAATTTTGTAAAGAATATCCAAAAATTAAATTCAAACAGTATGAATTTGGTGGGAATGGTTATCTATTCTTTCCAAACAAGAAGATAAAATTTATTCCAAAATTAAGAGTTGAAAGCTTAAAAGAATCTGGGAAGATATTACAAAAAATTGCAGTTCTAAATAATACTGAAGAAGTACAAAATCTGCTTTCAGATGTTAATTTCATAGAGATTTCCAATGAAGAATTAGTTGTTTTGAATTCCACATTATCAGAATTGAATGATTCCGAAAAATTGAATAGAGAACAAATTAAAATATTAAGAAAAAGAGATTTTGATAAACTCACTTTTTATGGCATTTTGTTCTTTATGGTTATCACACTACAATTGTTTTTCACATATTTTCAAGTCTATTTTGTAAATATTGCAGCTCAGAAAGCGATGTATGATCTGCGGCGTGATCTGTTTTACAAATTGGAAAGAATGCCGCTTTCCTTCTTCGATAAAAATCCGATCGGCAGGCTGGTTACGCGAGTAACAAATGATATAGGAACTTTGAACGAAATGCTTGGTAATGGTCTTATTCAACTCATCCAGGAAATGTTCGTTCTGGTTGGAATCATGGTTGCAATGCTGCTCTATGATTGGAAATTGGCTTTAGTCTCATTCGCCATTCTACCCCTAACAATTGTGTTGTTTACAATTTTTATCAATCGCAGCCGTAAAATTTATCGGGTTGTGCGCAGGAAACTGGCTAATATCAATGCCACTCTTTCCGAAGATATTTCCGGTTTCAAGATCATTCAGTTATTCAATCAATATAACCGCAAAGTTGATGAATTCAAAACCATCAACGGTGAATATTTTGCAGC
>DAOUTP010000010.1 GCA_030626645.1 Candidatus Cloacimonadota bacterium | reverse complement strand
TTGATACTGGATTTTTGGAGGTTTAATGTTTTTTAGTAATTTAGCAGGACTTTTTTCTAACGATATAGCAATAGATCTGGGAACAGCAAATACACTGGTGTATAAAAAGGGGATTGGAATTGTGATCGATGAACCATCCGTAGTTGCAATTTCAACTGATAATAAAAAAATTATCGCTATCGGTGAAGATGCCAAAAACATGCTGGGTAAGAATCCGGCAGAGGTAAATATCATTAAACCACTTAAAGACGGTGTTATTGCAGACTTCCAGGTTACAGAATTAATGCTGAGAAATTTGATTCTGCGAGCTCAGAAAAAACGTCTTCTCATTAAACCACGTGTGATAGTTTGCGTTCCTTCAGGAATCACAGAAGTAGAAAAAAGAGCTGTTAGGGACAGCGCACTTCACGCTGGAGCTCGCGAGGTACATCTCGTTTCCGAACCTATCGCTGCTGCTATCGGGGCCGATCTGCCAATTCATAAACCTCAAGGAAACCTGATTATGGACATTGGCGGAGGAACTACCGAGATTGCAATTATTTCACTCTCTCATATTGTTGTGCATTCATCCATTCGTGTTGGTGGTGACAAAATGGATGAAGCAATTGTAGCATATCTGAGAAAAAGAAATAATATCTTTGTTGGAATTCAAACTGCTGAAAAAATTAAAAAAGAGATCGGTTCTGCCTATCCTCTCGAAAGTGAACTAAAAATGGAAGTTCGTGGACGTGACATTATTACCGGTTATCCTATCACTGTAGAAGTAACCTCTGAAGAGATCCGTGAAGCTCTTTCTGAAACGGTACAATCCATGATCGATGCTGTAAAACGTCTTTTTGAAAAAACTGCCCCGGAACTTGCTGCAGATATTGCAGAACGTGGATTGATCCTTACCGGAGGAGGAGCTAATCTTAAGGGGATTGATAAAAAGATTCAGGAAACTGTTGATCTGCCTGTTCATGTTAATCCAGAAGCTCTCACGTGCGTTCTCAAAGGATGCGGTCGCGTACTTGATAATATGGAAGAATACCGGGACGTTCTGATAAAGAAAATAGAAGATTAGTACTGTGAAAAGAGAGTTTCATTTTTTAATCTATCTGATTTTAGCGATCTTTCTTTTCTTTGGTAGTAATGATGATAGATTGAAGAAAGCTCAATTCTTGAGTAAAACAATATATCTTCCTTTAGTAAATTCCATACAAAAGTTTAATTCCTTATTTGACCTTAAAGAAAAAAATCAGGTACTCTCAGAAAAGTTATCTGAACATACAATTAAAATTACCGAATTGGAAAATAAACTGGTGGAAATTGAAAACTCAAAAATATATTATGAAACTGGTAATTACAGTCATCTTCTGGCAGACATAGTTGGATTCAAAGGTG
The DNA here is from genome assembly GCA_030626645.1 of Candidatus Cloacimonadota bacterium. GTDB lineage: Bacteria > Cloacimonadota > Cloacimonadia > Cloacimonadales > TCS61 > Tenebribacter. The sequence continues at coordinate 19,118 of DAOUTP010000010.1, read as the reverse complement.
AATTTAAAGAAAGATGCCTAATTATCAATAAAGGAAAGAAGAATAATATAAACCTAGATTATCCTGTTATATCCAATGATGGAATTGTGGGAAAGATTATCTCTGTTTCTCATAACTACTCTATTGTATTACCTCTCGATCATTCAAGATTCATGTTAGGTGTTATGTCAAAAAGAACCCACCTGCAGGGGATCATGAAATCAGATATCTTTGGTAATTCATACATGACATTGATAAAACCCGGTTCCGATATTAGAGTTGGTGATATTATTGTTACATCACAAATTTCATCTGTTTTCCCAAAAGGATTTCCCGTTGGAGAGGTAATTAAACTTATTGATAATCCTGCCGAAGTTTTTATGAGTGCAAAAATACAGATATTTATTAATCCATCTGAGCTTGATCAGGCAGTAGTATTATTATATGAAAAGGATAAAAGCTATGAAGAAGAGCTCAAAGATAATTAATATTGATGGTGCTGAATACCTTCGAATTCCTTTAAAAACCAAGATATTAACTCCCGACGATGACATTCTATCTATTGTGAAAGAATGCATAGTTGGAAAAATTGAAGATAATGATATAATAAGCATAAGCGAGAGTCCGCTCGCGATAACACAGGGCAGAGCTATACCTATTAGTGAATTGAAAATCGGGTGGCTGGCAAAATTTCTTTGGCGTTTCGTTTCTGATGTAGAATACGGAATAGGCTTGCGAGCTCCGGAAAGTATGCAATGCGCCATAGATGAATGTGGAGCCCCTAGAATACTTTTTGCTGCAATGATCGGAGGGATTGGAAGACTTATCGGTCGGCGCGGGAAAGGAGATTTTTATCGTCTTGCTGGAATGCAGGCTGCCCTAATTGATGCAGCCACTACTTCCCCAGTTCCACCTTATGAAAACTGCGTAATTAAGGGTCCAAAGAATCCTGAAAAAGAAGCTCAAAGAATAAAAAATAATACTGGATTTGAATGCTGCGTAATGGATATAAATGATATTGGTGGATGTTGGATGATAGGTGGAAGTGATAGTATCGATAAAGAATTCATGGAAAAGGTGATGAAGGATAATCCTCAGGGTCAGGGTGATGAACTAACTCCGATTTGCCTAATAAGAAAGATATCATGAAATTTATCAAGTTTGTTGCTCTGGGGATTTTTGCACTTTATTTTCAATTGATTGTTGCTCCCCATTTTGCACTTTATTCAATAATACCTAATTTTTTAATAGCTTATTTTGCATTTATCAGCATTCGGATAAAATCAAAATTATTATTCCCGATTGCATTTTTTTTAGGTCTTGCTCTGGATATCATGTATCCTCCTCTGCTTGGCTTAAATACAATTTCATTCCTTATTATTTCGTTCATTGTTAATAAATTTCATATGAACGTTAATAAGCAGAGATTGCTTATTGTAAGCGTAAGTATTTTATTCTTAAATTTCATTTTTTATTCCATTTTGTATTTTTATCATATTGTCGCAACTCAGTTAATGGATGGGATTTTTCTTCTTTATCTCTTTTCAATTGTTTATAACACATTGATCTCAGTAGCGATAGTATATGTTTTAACTCTTTTAGAAAAATTTAAGATAACTCTAAATGTATAAAAAAATTACAATTTCAGATTATACGAGATATGTAATCATATTCATTTTTGTTATCTTGTTTTTTTTTGTTCTTAAATTACAGGTAATTGAAGGTGAGAAATATAAAGATATTGCTGAGAAGAATATTGTACGGATACAAACAATTTTTCCCACACGTGGAGAAATTTACGACCGTAAATATCGCCCTATTACACTAAATAAACCATCGTATAATCTATATATCACACCGGGAAAAATTGTAGACAGAGAAAAAGTTGCGAAATTTGTAAGCAGCAATTTTGAAAAGGACATAAGCAGAATTGAAAAGATCATTCATGATAACAGGTATAGATCATATCAGGATATTTTGCTTATACAAAACATCCAATTTGAAAAGATGGTCGTTGCTTCCGAACAATTAAATTATTTTCCTTCACTCCTTTTTAAAATCGAAAAATTAAGAGATTATTCCTTTGCCAATCATTTCACCGGTCATACTGGGCGCATCACTGAAGAAGAATATAAGGAGCTCAGGGGAAATGGATATTCCATAAATAGCAATATTGGCAAAACAGGATTAGAAAAATACTATGAAAATATCTTACGTGGGACTAATGGACAACAAGTACTTCAGGTAGATGCAAGTGGTAAAAACCTGGATTTTTTCAAACATAATCTTCAAAAACCCCCTCAACGTGGAGCTGATCTGATACTAACGATTGACAATGACCTCCAAGAGTATGTTTCGTTAATTTTTCCCAAAAACTACAAAGGTTCTATTGTGGTTATGGATATTAAAACAGGAGGAATTCTTGCCTATGTGAGTAAGCCAGATTTCGACCCTAATATTTTTACAGGTGGAATCTCTACTAAACGATGGAACGATATTCTTGCAGATCCAAATAAGCCAATGCTAGATAGAATTATACATGGAACTTACCCTCCCGGATCTGTTTACAAACCCATATTAGCAAGTCTTGGACTTGAAGAAAAGGTAATTGATCCCAACACCAAACTTACAAATTGTGCGGGAGGTATGTGGTTTGGTAACAGATACTTTAAGTGCTGGCTAGAAAAAGGACATGGTCGTCTTGCTGTAGAAAATGCTATAAAATATTCCTGCGATGTGTTTTTCTATGATCTCTCCACACAATTCTCACTTGAACAACTCAATAGATATACTAAACAAAATTATATTTCAACTCGTACCGGCATTGATCTTCCCGGTGAACGTAGAGGTTTTTTCCCTTCCCGCAAATGGTATATTGATAATTATGGAAAATTTGTTGGAATATTAGGTCATAAAGTGAATCTAGCTATCGGACAGGGAGAGATATTGGTAACTCCACTACAAATTTGTGCGTACTATTCAGCTCTTGGAAATGATGGTGTTTGGAAACAACCTCATTTGCTGGACAAAAGGATTGAAGTAGAGAAAACGTATAAAAATATTGTTGGAGAAAAACAGCTGCCGATATCTGAAGCAACACTTAAGTTAATACAAAGTTCACTATATAAAACAGTGAACGAAAGTTATGGAACTGGAACTGCCGCCAGTATTGGTCACATAATGGTTTACGGTAAAACAGGATCTGCCGAGAATCATATGGGGAAAAAAACTCACTCCTGGTTTAGCGGTTATGCCAAATGTGATAAATTTGAGATAGGATTTGATGTTTTTGTTGAAAATGGTGGACATGGTGGAAGCATTAGCGCTCCAATTGCACGAAAACTTATTAATTATTATTATGGGATTATGGAATGAAGAGATTTGATTGGACAATTTTTGGACTACTAGTTACTCTAATGGTTATAGGAATAGTCTCGATCTATACTGCGTCTTCAACCAGAATCGCTGATGATTTTCTGTTTAACAACTACTATCTTAAACAGTTTATCTGGATTATTATTTCTATGTTTATCCTATTTTTAGTTATAAAAATCCCCAACGCAGTAATTGATGTATCTATCTTTCCCGTATATATTATCACAACACTTTTATTAATCTGGGTTCTTTTTTTACCGGAAATCAAAGGTTCTCATAGATGGATAAGTTTAGGTCTGATTAATTTTCAACCTTCTGAATTCGCAAAGTTATTCACGATTTTGACTATTTCAAAATTCATTTCTAAACCACTTCTGAGTGATGGACAAATCCTTCTTCGTGCTTTTACTGTTACGCTAGTTCCCATTATTCTAGTTATGCTTGAACCAGATCTGGGAACTGCCTTAACTTTTTTAGTAATTTTATTTTCCATCCTCCTTGTATCCGATCTTCCCAAATTCTATCTCATACTCATAGTTAGCCCAATATTAAGTATTACCTTTTCTTTTTCGATCTGGATATTTATTGTCTATATTCTATTATTAACATATCTTCTCTATCGAAGTAATTTAGATAAAGTGATAATTGGTTTTGTTATTGCTTTAAATACGTTCATTTTTTTTATTACTCCAATATTCTGGAACAACCTGAAAGATTACCAGCAAAATAGGATATTAACTTTCATTAATCCGATGCGAGATCCTTTTGGTGCAGGTTATCAGATCATTCAATCAAAGATAGCAATAGGTTCTGGTGGACTGCTTGGAAAGGGTTTTTTAATGGGTACACAAAAGAATATGAATTTCTTGCCAGAACATCATACAGATTTCATTTTTTCTGTTATTGGTGAAGAATTTGGTTTTTTTGGTTGCACATTTATTTTACTTATATATTTTTTGTTCCTATATAAAATCGCAAAGAGCATTAGAAAAATAAAATGGAAAGAATACCGATTTGTTTCTGTTGGAATTTTAGCATATCTCACTTTCCAGATCTTTATTAATATCGGAATGAATCTGGGTATTGTGCCGACAACAGGAATTCCTCTGCCATTTTTAAGTTATGGTGGTTCAAATCTTTTGATCAACGTAACTGCGATCGGTTTTATTTTAAAGTATTTAAATGAACGAAGCATTTTTGCTTAAGGAAGTAATTATGGAAAAAATTATTATCGCTTTATTAGTTGTCCTATCCAGTTGTTTTTTTGGTTCAGTAATGGATTTTTCAGAAGAAGATATCAATGATAAGGAAAACAAAGTTTTTAATGCCAGCTTTGAAGACGGAGAGTATGATCCACAGAAACTTCCGGATGGCTGGTTCCTGTTAGAAGACACATTCGATTATATCACTTGGGATAATGAAAACCCTCATACTGGTTCAAAGAGCTTAGAAGTAAAACATCCACAAACCAATATAAATATTATTTCTGATGCTTTCCCGATTGATGCTGATCATGTATATTACTCGCGATTATTTGTGAAAACTAATTACAATTCAAATCAATCTATCACTATTCGTTTTCTAGCCTTCGATTCAAAAGGAAAAAGAGTTAGCAAATTCAGTAAGAAGGGACTTCCAAAACAAGATTGGACTCAGATAGATATTACCAGTGGTTTCTTAAAAAGTACTGCCAGATTTGGTAGAATAATTATTTCAATACCCAAAAAATCTGATAAGATGTACTGGTTGGATGATGTCGAAAGTTACGCAGTTTATAGAATTCAAAAATAGATGGAGGACAAGAAATGACAATGGGGAAATACGTTTACGACAGAAAGAAATTCTGCGTTCCGGTTACAAAAGCTGAGCCACTCTCTTCAATTCAATTCATTATTGAGGATTTCATAAGTAAGAAGATTACATTCTGCATAGATGGTGCTGGAGAGTCATGGGAGATTTGGCGATATGTAGAAGATACAGATAGCGATAAGATCAAGAAAAACGGTCCCCCTGAAAATCCAAAATTTTTATATGTTGAGGGAGAAGAAATTGTAGAATTTATAGCAGCATAATTTTTTTTATTTGTAAAAAGATAGGACATCCAGAAAAGGATGCCCATTTTTATAGTGACTATCCTTTTAAAATTTATCTTTATTTTCTTCAGTCCATTTTTCAGCAGAAAATGCAGCAGTTGCCCCATCTGATGCAGCTGTGACAACCTGTCTTAAGACCTTGTGTACAACATCTCCTGCTGCATATAATCCGGGTATTTTTGTGCCCATTGTTTCATCAGTTAAAATAAATCCTTGTTCGTCTAGATCCACAACTGATTTTACTAATTCATTATTAGGAATTATTCCAACATAAATAAATATACCATCCAGTTCAAGTTCACTGATTTCCTTTGTTTTTTTGTTGTACAACTCAACTTTCTCAATAAAATCTCCACCTTTTACCTCTTTGACAATAGAATCCCAAATGATTTCGATCTTATCGTTTTCAAATGCTCTTTGACGAATTAATTTAACAGCACGAAGCTCATCTCTTCGATGAATGATATATACTTTTTTTGCAAATTTAGTTAGGAATATTGCTTCTTCTACGGCTGAATCTCCCCCACCAACTACAGCAACGGTTTTATCCCTATAAAGTGCGCCATCGCACGTTGCACAATATGAGACACCGCGACCTGTATATTTTGCTTCCCCTTGAACTCCAAGCTTACGAGGATTAGCTCCGGTCGCTAAAATTACTGATTTTACATTGTATTTATTCGAATCTGTTTCAACTAATTTATTTAAGTGATCCAATTTAATTGATTTAATATTTTCTTGTTTGATCTCTGTTCCAAATTTCTCTGCCTGCATTCTCATTTTATCCGCTATATCAAATCCTGACATATTATCTTCAAAGCCAGGATAATTTTCCACATCAGCCGTTGTAGTAATTTGACCACCAACAAGTGCTTTTTCAAAAATAACTGTTTTCATCCCACCACGGGCAGCATATACGGCAGCTGCAAGTCCTGCCGGACCACCACCGATTATTGCAACATCAAAATCCATTTTATTTTCCAACTTCTCCTCCATTTTTTTTGTTAAAACCTATTTCATCTTAATTAAAAAGCAAATTATATTTATAATATCAAATGCATTTCTTATTCTAGAAACAAATATAATTATCAATAATGATATTTCTTATTTTTGATGATCGTAAATGAACGATACAACTGTTCTACTAATAGAAATCGGATCATTTGATGTGTAAAAGTGAACCTGGAGAAGCTTAATATGAGATCTGCTCTTTTTAATATTCTTTTAGAAAGACCATAAACGCCACCAATTACAAAGATAAGATCTTTCCCAAAAGTTAATTTATCTTCTATAAACTTAGCAATTTTCTCAGAAGAAAATTCCTTCCCATTCTCATCCAGAACAATAATGAAAGATGATGCTGGAAAGCTCTTTTCTAATATTTCTGCTTCCTGATCTTTTACTATTTCTATTGTTTTGCTTCCTGTTAATTTTACATCAGGTAATATTTGCCAATCTAATTTGGTATATTTGGAAATTCTTTTCTGATATTCTTTAATTCCTTCTTCTATGAATTTTTGTTTAGTCTTTCCTAAGCATATTATTTTTATTTTCATATTAAATTACAATGATTTTTTAGAGATCATTTTGCGCTTAACACTCCCAAAGCCATTGAAAGCATCTTAGTCTCTGCTGTATCAACACGAGAAGCAATAATAATCGGTACTTTAGCTCCCATAACAACATGAGCTACTCTATAATTACAATAATATGTGAGAGCTTTGCCAAATATATTGCCCGCTTCAATATTAGGAACAATAAGCACATCGGCATTTCCAGCAACTTCCGATTCTATACCTTTTGCTTTTGCTGCCATTTTACTTATTGCTCCATCAAGAGCAAGTGGTCCTTCAACAATACAATCCTTAATCTGTTTTTTTTTATAAATTTCAGTAATAATATTTGCATCAACTGTAGCCGGCATTTTAGGATTTACAACCTCAACAGCAGCGAGGAGTGCAACTTTAGGTTTTGGATTATCTAAAGCATGACCAACTTTTACAGCATTTTTGATTATAGAAACTTTTTCCTCCACATCAGGATAAAGATTAATCCCACCATCACTCAATAAAATCAGTTTTTCAGGATGTTCATATACAAGCACATCACTAAGATTTTCTCCGGTTCTTAACCCTTTATTTTTATCTAATACTGCTTTCATAAGAGTTGCAGTAGAACATTTTCCTTTTAATAAAATATCTGCTTTCCCATCTCTGATAGATCTAACGGATTCTGCTGCAGCCAAATCTAGATCTTCACCAGTATCAATAATAGTAAAACCGTTCACAAATTCATAAGCATTATCATGCAAATACTTATTTATAAACTGTTTGTCTCCAACAAGTAAGCTATCGGCGATATTCTCTTTCTTTGCCATTATAGCCGCATCTATAGCCGATGATGTATGTGCTGCAGCAATTACAACTGTTTTGTTTTTCATTTCTTTAACTTTTGCCAGCAATTGTTCAAAATTCTTGATCATAATATCTCCCAATTATTTACTTTCATTAAAGAATTTTTTAGAATAAGCTAATGAATTTGGTCAAGGATTTTATTATAAGAAATGCTTATAATATATGACTTAAAAGTAACTATGAAGCGGAATTAACTTGACATTTTATTCGCATTTTTTTGTGTTGAAAAAAAATATATGGGGAAATATGGCAGTATCAAAGAGATGGCATTTAACATTATCGACGACTGAGTCCTCTAGACTTATTAATCTAAGTCTGTCCAAAAAATTTGGGATATTCTTATGTTCACTGTCTGTAATGTTTTTGCTTTTTTTTGCCGGATCAATATTCTTCATAGTCCTTAATCAATCCCAGATAGCTCAGGCAAACGAGATATCTAAAGAGAATATTATTCTTAAAGATAAGCTTGTAGTTCTTTCTTCTGAAATTGATTCAATTATGACAAAACTAAATTTGATGGAAAACTGGGAAGATAAGGTTCGCTCTGATAAGAATTTTAAAGCCATCAATAAAGAAATTCGTGAAATGGGTGTAGGTGGATTACCTATAATAGATACTACCTTTATATCCTCAGATATCAATTTGAGTGAGGATTACTCTCTTACATTGAATAAAATTATTCAGCTTAAAGGAAAAATCGAATTTGATTTTGACACTCACGAAGAGTTGAAAGACCTAGTCCAACTAAAAGAGGAATTATATTTAAATACACCCTCAATATATCCTGCCTACGGAAGAATTTCTGATCCCTATGGATGGCGAACACATCCCATTACCGGTAATAGAAGCTTTCATAATGGTTTAGATATTGGTAATATAGTTGGAACGCCAATATATGCTGTAGCTGATGGTAAGGTGTCATCCACAGGTCAACAGAAGTACTTTGGAAAATTCATCGGAATTTCTCACAAATTTGGATATCAGACAAACTTTGCTCATCTCCATAAAATATACGTAAAAAAGGGTGAAGAAGTTAAAAGAGGACAGATAATTGGGGAAATGGGGAATTCAGGACGTTCAACCGGAAGTCATCTACACTTTGAAGTATTGAGATATAACAAATACAGAAATCCTTATGAATATTTAAATAAACTTGAAGACGACATTATTATCACAAAAAAATAATCCGGAATTGTACTTAACCATTATATATGAAAAGTAAAATAAAATTTGAATCCGCATTAATAAGATTAGAAGAAATCGTTCATGCACTAGAAGAAGGTGTGGATGAGTTAGATAAGATCGTTGATCTTTTTGAAGAAGGTTCGGAGCTGGCTGATTTTTGCAACAAAAAACTTGAGAGAATTGAGAACAAAATTGAAGTTTTAACAAATAAAATACATAAATCTGATGACATCAACGAGGAAAGATGAGTACAAAAAATATGGTCTTAAAAAAAGACCTGAAAGAAAAACGCGAATTAGTTAACATTGCAATAGATCGATTCCTGCCACGAAAAGATGAATATCCAAAACAAATACATAAAGCGATCCGACATACATTATTTGCTGGTGGAAAAAGATTACGACCTTATCTACTGATAAATACTTACAAGCTTTTCAAAGATGACATTGAAAAATCACTAATTATTGCAGGTGCTATCGAAATGTTACACACATACACATTGATCCACGATGATCTGCCAGAAATCGATAATGATGAATTCAGGCGCGGTAAAAAAGCATGTCATGTCCTTTTTGGGTCCGACATTGCCCTGTTGGCTGGAGATGCACTTTTGATTTATGCTTTTCAGGCAATTGCAAATGCAGATGAAGTTGATGAAAAACTCAGAATAGATTTTATTAGGGAACTTTCTATTGAAGCTGGACACGCTGGACTGATTGCTGGACAGATGGTAGATATTCAAAGTGAAGGTAAAAAGATCTCAAAAGAAACACTCGAATATATTCACTACAATAAAACTGCTAGATTAATCAACTTGCCCATCCGTTTTGGTTGTATGCTTGCAGAAATTCAGGAAGAAGATCAAAAACGTATGGAATCTTTTGGTCAGAAAATCGGACTGGCCTTCCAGATAGTAGATGATATCCTTGATATTGAAGGTTCGATGGAATCACTTGGGAAAACAGTTGGTAAAGACTCAAAAGCAAAAAAAGCTACTTTCCCCGCTGTCTATGGATTAGAAAAATCCCGGCAAATGGCTGAAACAATGGTGAATGAGGCAAAAGCTCTTTTAGAACCATACGGTGAAAAAGCTGAATTACTTTTAATGCTCTGTGATTTTATTCATACACGAAAATTTTAATTTAATAATATGATTTAATTAACAGGGCTTCGACGAAGCCCTGTTTCATTGTTAAGGTTGGTTACTATGTTAAAAGTAGAAATACAAAAAATAAATAAACACGCAAAACTTCCAAAGCGCATGACTGAACATGCTGCCGGTTATGATCTTTATTCCTGCAATGAAGAAGAGATAGTTGTACGATCTGGAGAAGTTGTACTTATCCCAACCGGGATTGCCATATCTTTACCAATACATTATGAAGCACAAATACGACCCCGGAGCGGACTTGCGATCAAACATCAAATTGGTGTTCTTAATTCACCCGGAACGATTGATGCTGATTATCGTGGAGAGATCAAGATCATCCTATTTAACTTTGGGAAAGATGACTTCGTTGTTGTGCCTCATACTCGAATTGCACAAATGGTAGTTTCACGTTATGAATCTATTGATTTTGTTATTACTGATCAACTTGATGATACAGAACGCGGAAGTGGTGGATTTGGACACACAGAACATTAGATAAGAGATATTATGCTTGTTCCAGTACAACTCCCATTTGGTAAAACCATTTACCAAACAAATAATGGACATTCAATAACTTCCGATTCAGCTTTTCTTGTAAAAACTATTTCAGATCAGATTTTACATGAGAATATAAACCTGCTTGAATTAGGTAGTGGGAACGGTCTCATTTCAATTATGTTGTCTTATTATCATCCTGAGTGGGTGATATTAGGAATTGAAATACAGAAACGTCTTACTAAACTTAGCCAAGATAATGCTAAACTATCTCAGACATCTCCACGCTTTACAGAAGCCGATCTCCGGGATTTCATTTCTTCATTAAAATACGATCTTATAGTTTCAAACCCGCCTTATTATCCAAAAGATGAGGGAAGGATAAGCCCGATAGAGGAGCGCGCAATTTCCCGACATGAAGTTACTTGTAATATGATGGATATTTTGGAATGTGTAAAACGAAATTTGAAGAAAGATGGCATAGCCTTTATTCTTTACCCACAGAGCAGATGGGCAGATCTTGATAATTTTGCAAAAAAGGTTGACCTCAAAGCAGTGAAAAAATTTGTTCTAGATTCAGAACAGAATAAAAAGAAGATTATTGTGGAGCTTGTTCATGCTTAAAATAGAAGGATTTTCTTTATCTAGAGAAAATAAGAAATTCATGCTGATAAACGAGATACTTATCGGAAGCGGCGTGAGAGTAAACATATTTGGGAATAATGATACAGGAAGATCACTTTTGTTAAGATCTATACATGGAGATCATCACGATTATGGCGGTCAAATTCTGATTAAAGACAAGCCGTTAGTATTTTATAAAAAAAAGAAAAAAACAATCCTTTTAGATAACACATCACACCTTCTTATTAATGAAACTGTATGGAAGAATATCATTATCCCTCTGCCAAAAATAACTGCCAGACAAAAGCAAAAGATCTTGGAATTATGCACGATCTCCAAGCTTGGAGATAAGATCGGGAATAAAGTTAAAACACTTTCATCTTCATCAAAAAAATTCATTGAATTGATACGTGCTGTAATCCAACTTCCACAGATCATTCTTATTGATGATCTTGAAAACTACTTCGATGATAAAAATATTACCGTAGCTTTAGAGATTTGCAATTTTGCCTTAAATAGTGGTACGTCATTGATAACTACATCCAAACGGAAACTGGATAATTTTGACAGTTATTACAGAATTCAGGATAGTAAAGTGGTAAAATTGTGAAAAAGGGAATATTCTTTCAGGTTATAGCTATTTTTATAATTCTCATCGGATGGAATCTACTTCATTTGGGATTTGAATTTCAAAAAGATATTTTTGAAGATAATATTTCTACTTCCCCGATGATGCTTCTTTCTATGCAGGAAAACTCACTTGAGCAACTTAGATCAAAGATCGAGAAGAATGACTATATTAAAGATGTTGCAATAATTCAAGATTCTGTAATTGCTGAGAGATTAATAGAAAATTATGATCTTGAAGGCAGCAATGAAATACTAAGATCATATCTGCTTCCTACAGCAATGCAGATAACCTTTGTAGGAGAAAAATTCCAAATTGAACAAAAACAAGAATTGGAAAGAATTCTGTTAGAATATTCTCCTTCAGTTATCTATTATTTTGATGAAACTCAGTGGCGAGGGAACCAAAATAAGATAGAAATTCTAACAAAAGTTTATTATGCGGGCTTTGGTTTATTCGTAATTCTGATGTTATTCATTTCTATTTTCCTACGAATTCATTTTGAAATGAAAAGTAATATCTTCTGGAAAATATATCACTCTTCCGGTGGCTATATTGGAAAACGAAGAAAGCAGTTTTTTGTTAATTCACTATATATCTGTTTCATTCCGCTTATTCTCAATGTAACTATCTATTATGCATTGATATATTTTCAATTGCTTCACCTTGAAATAGATTATCGTTTCTTTGGCATAGAGTTATTAACGCTGGTTATCAGTTCATTATTTGCAGGAATAGCTGTAGGAAAAAATTTGAAATGAAAAAATATATACCAAATTCATTAACCCTTATTAGAGTATTGCTGGTTCCGATTTTCTTCTGGTTTGTATATTATTCACAAGCTCCTTATAATTATCTATTGGCTACATTTATCTTTATCATTGCCAGTATCACCGATATTTTTGATGGTCTGCTTGCTCGAAGGTTTGGTGTTGTCACAAATTTTGGAAAGATTATGGATCCGCTTGCCGATAAATTACTAACCTTATTGGCATTATATGCTTTAGTTTCCGAACCCATGAAAATGATGAGCATTTATGTGTTCTATATTATTGTTTTCAGAGAAGTAATGATAACATTATTAAGACATTATTATACAACTAAGAAAATCTATATTCCGGCAAATGTCTGGGGAAAAGTAAAAACAACCTTCCAGTTGACAGGAATCATTTCGGCTTTGGTTTATTATTCTCTGCTATATCCATTCATACCAACATATCACTCGAAGTTTCAGTTTTGGTTCAATATATTTTTCTGGATTGTTACTGTTATAACTATACTTTCCGGAATAACTTATCTCTCTCCAAAAGAGCGAAAAGGCAAATAATAAGAATCATGAACAAAAAAATTGTAGTCTTGGGAATTATTCTACTTCTCATTCTGGGCTGTTCTCCAAAAGATAATATCCATAAAACTAATATCAAGAGAGTTGATCCTCATAAACCGATGTCCTGGGGACATAAACAAACAGTATATGTTTTTGCCGACGATAATGTATGGAAATATGCAAAAAGTCATTTACTAAAAACGCTGGAAAGAGTACGTTTTACGACAGAAAATGAGAAAGTGTTCGTCGTAAAAAGGGCTCCAATTGATAACATGGATAATTTCTATAAATTTAATAATCTGATCTTTTTCTGTGACTTGGAATCAAATGACAAAGTTTCAACTTATATTAAAGAGATAATGGGTTCTAAGGTAGAATCGGAAGTAAAAGAGAACATGATTGGAATGTACACAAAAGAAAATGTGTGGGCAAATGATCAGTTTGTGCTTTTTGTTTTAGGAGACAATGAGCCTGACCTGCTCAAGTTTAACATCCTGCAATCACATAAGATCTTTGATCTATTCAATGAAAAACTATTTGATAGGATCAGTGGACAAATATACAAAACAGCAGTTTATTCTGATGACAGATTCACTGTATTCCCATGGTTATTGAAACTTCCAAAAAATTATCTACTTTACAAAAATGATACAGCTAATAATTTTATTTCGTTCATTGCTCGGTTAAGAAATAAACCGGATAGATATATTTCCGTGTATTTTCAGAAAATTTCAAAAGAAGATTTTGATAAAGATTGGCTAAAGAGAACTCGCAAAAGTATCAGCTGGAAATATTACGATGAAGATGAGTTCTTTGATAGAGATGTGAGAACGGAGAAATACGAACTTGACGGACATCAGGGTTGGCGTCTGTCTGGTAGATGGCAGAATAAGAAACATTCTGTCGGAGGCGCTTTCCAAAGCTTTGCTTCTTATGATGAAGCAAATGGGCTGGCTTATCTTGTAGATAATTCGGTATATTATCCCGATGGAGAAAAGCTGGAAGCCCTCTATGAATTGGAAATTATCAGTAAGACATTAAAAACTAAAAAAGCAGATTAGTTAAGGAGATCGAAATGAGAAAAATAAGTATCTTATTCATCCTTTTAATAATTTCAATAAGCAGCTTTGCATTCGAACTTAACACATTAATAGATACACCAACTGCCGGTATCCTGCAGCAAGGTGAAGCAGAAATAACTGCGAAGATCTACAAAGATAATGGGTTGTTGATCGGAACAAAAGTTGGGCTTTTCCCACGTTTTATGTTCGGTGTTAATTACGGTGCTGAACAAATAGTCGGCAATGAAGACCCTCAATGGCACGACAGAGTTGAATTCAATGCAAAAATACGGCTTATGGATGAGAGTAATCAGCTTCCGGCTATTGCCCTGGGTTACGATTCTCAAGGTCATGGTAACTATAATAATCATCGATACGACATAAAATCCAAAGGCGTGTATCTTACAGCCAGCAAGAACTTCTTTCTATTTGGAAATATTGGTGTTCACGGTGGGATCAATTATAGCATGGAGACCGAAGATAAAGATGATGAGCCAAATTTGTTCATCGGTTTTGATAAAACAATTGGTGATATGGTAGTATTATTAGCAGAATATGATTCAGGATGGAATGATAATGATGCTGATATAATGAAAGGTAGAGGCTTTTTTAATGTTTCGGTGGATCTGCATTTCACGGAAGCACTTGTTCTTAAAGTATCGTTTTATGATTTGCTCCTAAATCACCCTGATACGCAAGGATGTGATAGATCGATCACCCTGCTCTATAATATGACATTCTAAATTTAATGAAGATTTTTTATACATCTCTGTTCATCATAATATTCTTTGCAGGATGCGCAGTTAATAGTAACATAACTCATCAACCGAATTTTGTCGCTGAAAACTACTTTCTTTTCGGACAGGCGGCAATGCAGCAAAACGATTTTGAAAATGCAATCAAATTATACCACAAAGCAGTTGAAGCTGATTCCAATAATGTTTATCTCAAAGAAACACTTATTCAAACTTTAGCATTAAAAGCTTATTTTGATAAATCTGTAAATTCCGATGTTATAGAGATTGGAAAAACATTCTGTGATGGTAATGTGAAATCGGAGAAGATCTATACCATTATGGCTGAATCTTACCGTATTGAACAGCAAAATGGAATGGCAACAGAATGTTATAAAAAAGCGATAAAAATAAAACCGACTATGCGTAACCTTACTGCCTATTATTTCTTCCAACAAAATACCAAGCCGCCTGCAGATATCAAACTCCTGAAGAAAGCAATAAAACTTCCCTGGGATGAAGAACAAATTGTTTTATCAATTGCTGAGTTATACAGCGAAATTGATCCTGAGAAAAGCCTTGAAATTCTTAGGCAAGCTTATAGAAAATGGAGTGATGAAGCAAGTTTGACGCCACTGCTCACAGCTTATGAAAAACTTGGTTTACAAGATAAGGTTTTAGAGTTGATCCAGCAGCACTTAGATAATGACAGATTGCTTTCTGACCCAATAAAGACCTATCTTATCGGAAGATATTTTGCGCTAGAAATGTATGATGAAATATTAGAAAATAAAGGTCTGTGTTTTGAGGTTGGGACTAATGATATATTAAAATACCTCTTCTTCTCGGCAATTAGGAAAAATGATATAAATACAGGAATCATGGCAGGACATGCAATTGAGGAATCTGGAGAATTAACAGAAGAATTTGCCTCCTCTTTCTATACTTATTTTACTGATCTTTTCCTATCAGCAAACGATTTTATAGAAGCAGCAAATTACCTTACAAAAGCCGATGATATTAATACAATCCACAGTTACATTTTCGAGGTTGATCTTTCTAAGAATATTGAACAAAAAGAAAAAATATACAAACTTCTACTACAATATTTGAATATCTCTGAAGATAAAACCAAAGCAAATTATCTGCTGGGAATTTTCCATACAGAATTTGAAGAAAAGGAAATTGCGCTCGAATATCTTGATAAACTCCCCAATATTTTTATTAACGAAAATGAACTCAATCTGATGGTAGCACTTGCCTATATCCAAAATGCCTTAGACATCCCCAAAGCAAGATCGCTCCTAACTGAAATTGAAGGATTAAAAATATCCCCGAATGAACTTATTGCCAGCCTGTTGTTTGGCACCGAACACGATTCGATTGCTTATTACATCCTGAAAGAAGAGATTAAAACCAACCCCAAACCTGATGCTTCCACTTTTGCTTCCTGCTCAATTCTGGGTGAAATGTACGACACTCCCGACAGCCTGCTTATTATGTTGGAAAAAGGAGTTGCTCTTTATCCGGAAAATTCCGATTTGCTTAATGCTGCCGGTTATTTTATTGCAAAGTATGAATTCCAAGAAAAGTATGCTGGAGCTGCAGTATATTTAGAAAAAGCTGTATCCCTGCAACCGGAAAGTGAAATGATCTGGGACAGCTTGGCCTGGCTCTATTTTAAGCAGGAGAAGTATAAAAAGGCATTGGATGCAATGAAAGTTCCCTTATCAAAAGAGATAAATCATAGCGAAATTGCTTACCATATTGGTGAGATATATCTTAAATTAAATAAACAGAAAAAAGCAAAATATTATTTTAATTTAGCAATTGAGTTGGACAATGAAAAACAATCTGTCCAACTTTCTAAAGAAATGTTAAATAAAATGTGATCCTTCGCTCGTGTCATCCTGAGCCCTTCGGTAAACTCAGGACAGGCTTTGTCGAAGGACGAAGGATAAATTAAACAGAGAGGCAAAGAAGATATTTTTTCTTCGTGCCTTAGTGCCATTGTGGCTAATTAATAAGGAGATAATATGAAATTTGTATTTAATAAAACGAACATAATTCTATTGGTAGCTGCTTTTATCACCACCATTACAGGCTACATTATTATGGGAACTGGAGATAAAACGATTTCACCAGTTCTGCTGATAATTGCCTACGTTATTCTCTTTCCAGCTTCTATCTTAATTGGAACGAAGAAGAAAGAAGAGGAATAGTGAATATATATCTTATACATCGCTAAATCAATTGTGTTAGTAAAAAATAATTTGGATATATTTATTAATAATTACTTAATTAGAAGCGTTTTAAACTAGGAGCGTATTATGAATAGAAGAATTGTTAAAATACTATTTTTTATAACCATACATACAGCTATTATTTTAACAAATTGCACAAAGGCTGTAGAAGTAGATAATGAACTACCAAATGTAATAATAATTAATCCTGAACACGGAGCAATAATTTCAGAACCAGTTATTATAGATGTTGATGTTACTGATAACGAAGGAATTAGGCAAGTAGATTTTTATATAGATTCTTTATTGATCAAATCTGATGATGAGCCAGAATATAATGCTTATTTAAATCCATACTATTATTCAGATGGTAATCTTCATTCAATATTAGTTAAAGCAACAGATATAAATGGGAATGAAAGCATCCCTGCCGAAATTCAAGTTACTATACCTGAAGGTTTAGATAATTTTCCTGAACTAGTACAACCTGAAAATAACGAATTTATTTTGAGTGGAAATGAAATTCACTTTATATGGAATTCCTATCTTGATGCAGCAAATTATCGTTTAGTAATTGCAAAAGATATAGAATTCAATGAAGTTATTTATGAAATCAATATCATTGATACTACATATTCAACAATTCTTGATGAAACTGATCAATTATTTTGGAGAATTAAAGCATTTGATCAGTTTGGTCATCCAAGTAATTGGAGTATTACCAGATCGTTCTTTTGTGATGAGATAAACAATTTTAGTATATTGTATAATCCATCTAATAATTGCAGAATAACCAAAGTTATTCAGTTAGAGGATGGAAGTTATGCTTTATTAGGAAGTGTTACTTTAGAAACTCTTCAAACATATACTACATTTATGAAAGTAGATAAATGGGGGAATCAGCTATTACTTAAAATCTTCGATGACAAATCTTGGATTGTAAGCACCGATATGGTTCAATCCGATGATGATTGTTTTATTTTAGCGGGATACATGTCTCAAGAAAACAATCGATATCCACTAAATATGATGATAGTTAAAATTAATGATTCAGCTGAAGTTATTTGGGAGAAAGAGTATTATGCTAATGGGCATAACAAAACAAATTCGATGATAAAAACTAATGATGGTGGATATGCTTTACTTGGCACTATAAGTAGTAGTAATTTTTACGAGCATACAAGAACAATTAAAACTGATGAATTTGGTAATATGCAATGGGAATACATTGCATATGGTGGAGTTCAAACAGGGTATGATATCATTCAAACAGATTCTGATGAGATAATTATTACTGGTAGTTACGAATACAGTCCTGATAGTTTTTATAAAAATTTAAGAGTAAGAAAACTAGATTCAAATGGTGAATTAGTTTGGTGGTCTTCATTTTTTAATTTATCTGATAGTTATATTCGATCAGGTTTTATTGAACGCGCAAATGATGGTTATGTTATAGTAGGAAGAAAGACCAACGATTTATACATGATAGAGATTGATGAAGATGGACAGGAAAATTGGATTAATACATATGATTTAGAGCCAAGAGATGATATTTGTTCAATTAGCACAACTTCTGACAATAATTATATATTGTCCGGTTGGACTGATATTGGCTGGTATGTAAATCAGAAATTACTCTTAATAAAAATAGATAATAACGGTAATATTTTGTGGAATGTATCACATCAATATAATGAAAATCAAAGTGTTGGTTATTCATCAGTTCAATGTTTTGATGGTAGCTACATAGTAGGTGGATATACAAGATTTGAAAATAACAATCGAAGTATGTGGTTATTAAAAACAGATG
>DAOUTP010000280.1 GCA_030626645.1 Candidatus Cloacimonadota bacterium | reverse complement strand
GAAATAAGATCACGAGAAACGCAGTTCAATCCATTGAAAGAGATAAAACCCGGGACCAAAAAATTCATTAGATGGCTCAATATTCTTTTCCCATCTGTAATATTGATCTTACTGGGGATTATGCATTACAGAAAAGAATTGAAACGAAGAAAACATATCGGAGAACTTTATGAATAAAAAACAAAAAATATACATTGCTATTCTGGTTGTATTAGTAATTGGATTTATCATTACGAAGATGAACGATAATGTAGAAAAACGTATCCGGTTTTTCCAAGCTGATTCTGCAAAAATTAAAACAATTGAAATATCAAATATTAAAGATACTTTAAGATTATCAAAACAAAATGAAACATGGAAAATTGTGTTTCCTTTCGAAAATGATGTAAATGAATATCAGATCAAAAATATATTCTCTAAAGTGTTAAATGTAAAAACGTCTAATCTACCAATTTCGGAGAGTGAAGATTCTTTTAATACCTATAAAATAACAAATAGTCAGGGTACTTTAGTAAAATTTTTAGATGAGAATAATAATGTGCTCGATGAAGCAATTATCGGTAAAAGTTCTTCTTCCAAAACAACTCCTGCCAGAAGACCGAATGATACCAAAATCTTCAAGTTGGAAGAAAATATTAATTATGTTGTAACCACAAATACAGATAATTGGAGAGAAAAAATTCTATTTGAAATTGAAGAATACAATATTACCAAAATATCCATTCTCAGCGATATTAATGCATACGAACTTACACCTTCCGATTCCGTCTGGAATTATACCGATGGGAAGAGCAATCTAAGTGTGAGTTTAAGTAATCAGACACTTCGTGAAATTCTTTCCGAGTTAAACAAGCTCACTGTTAATGGTTTTATTGATAACAATTATGAAGAGTATAAAGAAAAACTTACTTTCCCAAGCCTTGAAATTGGAATTGAATTGTTAGATGGATCAAACCATTATCTTAGAATTGCAATGGATAAAGATCCAAAATATGTTCTGCAATTTGATAATGATAAGAATTTTCTGTATTCAGTTTATCAAGATTGGGTTGATAAATTCACAAAAGAGGCAATGGATTTCAAATAAATTTTTGTAAATATACAATCAAATATAAATCCAATTTAGCTCGTTCAATATGAACGGGCTTTTTTTGTGAATCTAAGTTCGAATAATTCATTCGCTATCTATTTGAGAATATAAAATCATTAAACTGAAGTTATTAAAAATTATTTGACACGATGTCTCTGAAAACAGAAATTTGACTCTTTTCTCTCTTAAAATTTATTAAGAAGAGAATGATAAGTTTTGTGGGGTTCTATGGATGTTCTAAATTTTGGAGATTGTATAAAAAACGGTAACTACAAATTACACTCCAAATTTAATAGTGTTCATAATTATACAAACGATCTTGAAATAGTCTCACTAGTTTTAGCTAAAATCGGGAATGGACCCAATAATATTGTTTTAAATATTTTGCCGCATCTTGCTGAACAAACTTTGTTTATCTCCAATCATACTCTTACAGTCGGTAATACTGCTCTTCAAATTGTTCAAGCAGAACCACAAATCGAAGAAAATATTTATATAAAAAATACTACCAGATTGATGTCGAGCATTGAAATATTAGTGGATGATATTTCAATCAAGACGTCTTCTCATAGCCTGGGATTCTTATTGTTCCCAGATAACGAGCAATTCTTCCAAACCGGTTTTGAAAAAGCATTTATTACTCACGTTAAGCAGGCAGTTAAAAATATTTTCTTAGAAAATTTTCCAGCAATTGCCAAAAACATGAAAGGAGTCGGATTCGGGCTGACACCCAGTGGAGATGATTTTAATTGCGGAATTCTATATGCTTTGAATTATCTTAATGAAATTATGTGTAAAGATTTTTCTGAGATAATTGAAGAATGCTATTTGAATTCTATTGGTAATAATTTGATCTCAAATACATTTCTTAAATATGCTTATTCGAATCAATATTATGAAAATTTCTATGGATTATTGAAAGCATTGAAACAAAATAATAAAAATGATATATCATATTATGTTGATAAAATAATCAATTCTGGGCATACATCCGGATCTGATATGTTAACTGGTTTTATCCTGACAATTAAAGGAGTATTAAATGATAAAAAGTATAGTTAAAAAAGGTGAATATTTTGATTCCGTGAGTCTGATGATCGTGGGAAAAGATGTCACCCAAATGAATAATGTACAAGATGCGACTGTTGTGATGGCAACACAGGAAAATAAATCAATTCTCAAAACTGCCGGTCTCTATCTCGATGAATTCGAAAAATACGATGATACGGATCTATTGATCGTTATTAAATCTGATCGGGAAGATAAATTTGATGAGATATTTGAAGATGTGAACAATTTATTAATTGAGATCAGAAACAAGAAAGACGACCAAGGATCATTCACACCCAAAAGCCTGGAAGGTGCCATACAAATTCAACCTGACTCTAATCTTGCACTTATTTCTATTGCCGGGAGATATGCTGGTGGTGAAGCGATGAAAGCTTTGAAAAAAGGTCTGAATGTGATGCTTTTTTCTGATAACGTTCCTATAGAAACAGAAATTGAATTAAAACAATATGCGGTTGCCAATGAT
>DAOUTP010000157.1 GCA_030626645.1 Candidatus Cloacimonadota bacterium | reverse complement strand
TGGGATGTACCCGAAACTACTAGAAGTAATCCTGAAATAAGTCAGACAAAATTTATCTCCCGCAGCACAGTAAATACAAAACAAAGAACAGAACAGGCAGTAGATTATACTCGTGATATTACTGGTTATAAGGTTTATCGGGATGGTGTGGAAGTAGTAGAGATCACTGATCCTGCAATCCTCACCTACACCGACCTTGCTCTTGATGGTGGTGATTATGAATATTACATTACTGCAGTTCATGATGTAGGAGAATCACTGCCTTCTAATATTGAGCCTGTTACAATAACTCTGCCGGCACCTCAGAATCCAGAAGCTGTATCTCAGGGAGAGGATATCTTTGTTAGCTGGGATGTTCCTGCTGAAAGATCATTATCCCATTATAAGGTATATCGCAATCTGGTTGTGATAGCTGAGGATGTTTTGGATAATTTCTATCTTGATTTAGATGTTTCGAACGGTACTTACACCTATAATATCAGGGCAGTATATAGCGGTGATTATCAATCTGCTCTCTCATCAGATGCTGTTATAGAACACGTTCAAACCAATGTGGATGGGATTATTGTTCCTGTGAAGACAGAACTTACGGGTAACTATCCTAATCCATTCAATCCGACAACAACTATCAGCTTCTCAACCAAAGAAGCAGGTTACGTTTCAATTAATATTTACAATATGAAAGGTCAACTTGTTAAGACACTAGTAAATGAGCAACTAGAAGCAGCCTATCATGATGTTGTATGGAATGGTAACGATAACAGCAATAAGCCAATATCAAGTGGTATTTATTTCTACAAGATGAGATCTAGTAATTATACTGCAACCAAGAAAATGATCTTAATGAAATAAATTAAGGTTCGATAATCATAATAGCCCCGTCCGGCAGTTGCCTATCGGGGCTATTATGTTATATAGATTTCCCCATATTAACAGTATAAACCATTTATTAATAATTATTGAATTCTTGGAATCAAAATTGCATATAAAGATATAAAATAAAGTTAAATAAATAGGAGGAAAAAAGTATGAAGCGAACAATGTTAATTATTGTTTTATTGCTTGCTCTGTCTAATATGGTATTTGCATCTCAAGTTATTGAGTATACCGATAGCTGGTCAAATGCCGGTTTTAGTTTAGAGCAAAGAAGCAATTCTGCTGTTACTGTGAATTATTCTATCAAAGAATTTTCACTAACAGATATCAGAATTAATGGAGAGAATTTGGTAAATGTATTTTTACCGGATGTAATGTTACAAAACGATGAAGGCGCACCTAACTTAGCAGGTGGAGGTCGCATGATAGCACTACCACAAGGTGCTTCTGCAAAACTAAATATAATTTCAGAAAGAACTGAAACTTTCTCGAATGTTGAAATAGCTCCCTCTCCACGTATTCCACTTGATACTGACGATGGTCCACTTGAATATAATAGAGATCAAACTGTCTATTCTAAAGATGCATTTTATCCTGCCAGTCCTGTAACACTGGGTAAGCAGACTCAGATGCGTGGTGTTGATGTTGTAATGTTGGGAATCACACCATTTCAATACAACCCTGTTACAAAAGAACTTATAGTTTATCGAGATTTACAAGTAGAAGTAGAATTTGTTGGCGGCAATGGACATTTTGGTGCTGATAATCTTCGCAGCAGATGGTGGGATCCTATCCTCAGCGATCATATCCTTAACTATGAATCACTACCTGAAATTGATTATACATCGAATTTCAGAACTCGTGACGGTGCTGAATATCTTATTATCAGTCCTGATGATCCAGTTTTTCTAGCTTGGGCAGATTCCATTAAAGTATTCCGTACCAAACAAGGTATTGATACCGTAATTAAAACAACAGCCGAAGTTGGCGGTAACACACCTACAGCTATAGAAAACTATATTGATGATATCATGGATCCATCTACAGGCTGGGATCCGGCACCGGCAGCTATTCTTCTTCTGGGTGATTATGGCACGACCGGTAATACGGTTGTCTCTCCAATTTGGGATAACTATTGTGTTTCCGATAACGTTTATGCCGATGTAAGCGGCAACATGATGCCCGATGTTACCTTAGCCAGAATGACAGCACAGAATGCCCTACAACTTGAGACAATGATAACTAAATTCCTCAATTATGAGAGAAATCCACCTACAAATCCGGATTTTTATGATCATCCGATCACAGCATTAGGATGGCAAACTGAACGCTGGTTCCAGATCTGTTCAGAAGCAGTTGGCGGCTATTTCCTGCATGAGCAAGGCAAAAGTCCAGTCCGAATTAATGCAATCTACAGTGGTACACCAGGTTCTATTTGGTCAACGGCGACAAATACAAGTGTTGTTGTTAATAAATTTGGACCAAGCGATTTAGGTTATATTCCTGCCACACCAGCAGAGCTTGGTGGATGGACAGGTGGAAATGCTACAATGGTCAATAATGCGATCAATAGTGGTGCTTTCCTTCTTCAACATCGTGATCATGGTAGCACAACAGGTTGGGGTGAACCAGACTATCAATCCAGTGATATTAACGGTCTCACGAATACGGATCTTACATTTGTTTTCTCTATTAATTGTTTGACAGGTAAATATAACTTGGCTGGTGAATGTTTTGCAGAGAAATTCCACAGATATACTTATAATGGAGAAAATTCCGGTGCTCTTGGAATTATTGCTGCTTCGGAAATTTCCTATTCTTTTGTAAATGATACTTATGTTTGGGGAATGTTTGACAATATGTGGCCGGATTTCTTACCAACTTATAACTCTACTCCCGTTGAGAGAGGAGTATTACCTGCTTTTGCTAATTCTGCTGGAAAGTACTTCCTTCAGCAATCTTCATGGCCTTATAATACAAATAGCAAAGCTGTAACCTATGCACTTTTCCACCATCATGGCGATGCTTTCACAACTGTTTATTCAGAAGTACCCCAAGATCTTACTATAGCTCATGATCCAATACTTCTTAGTGGGCTTACATCTTTCACAGTAACAGCCGATGATGGTTCTCTTATTGCTTTGTCAGTTGCCGGTGAACTAATTGGTGTTGCAGAAGGAACAGGTTCGCCTGTGTCTGTAATTATCGATCCTCAAGTACCACCTACAGATATTGATCTTGTGATTACAAAGCATAATTATTACAGATATGAAGTTGTAATTCCAGTTATCCCGCCCAATGGTCCTTATGTAGTTTATGATTCATATGTGATCAATGATGCTTCTGGTAACGGAAATGGAATGTTGGATTATAGTGAAACCGTAACTCTTGATTTCACCGTTTCTAACGTAGGAAGTGATATAGCAAATAATGTTGATGTAACAATTATATCAACAGATGTATATGTAACTATTACTGATGCAACTGCAAACTTTGGAAATATTGCAGCAGGTGCCACAGCAACAGTTAATGATGCGTTTGAATTAGAAGTCGCAGGTAATGTTCCGGATGGACACATTATAGCATTTGTGGTAGAAGCTGATGGCGGTGAAATCTGGGAAAGCTATTTCTCAATTGAAGTGCTTGCACCTATACTTGCTGTGGAAGAATTTATTATTGATGATGCAACAGGTAATAATAACGGAAGATTTGATCCGGGTGAAACTGTAACAATATATATTCCTACTATGAATGAAGGTAGTTCTAATTCTCCATCTGCGATTGGTACTCTAACTTGTATTGAACCACTCATCACAATTGTAGATGAAACATATACTCTAGGTGAGATCGTTGCTGGCGGCAGCATAGATGCAATATATACTGTAACAGCAGATCCAGGAATTTCAGTTGGAACTCCCTTAAACTTTGTTTATGAAGTTATTGCTGGTGAATACTCACTTCAAAATAATTTCGGTGCTGTGGTTGGGCTGATAGTAGAAGATTTCGAAACCAATAACTTCGAGACTTTTGAGTGGCAATTCGGCGGGAATGCTAATTGGATTATATCAACAGATGCTTATGAAGGATCATATAGTGCTACTTCAGGAAATATAAGCGATAACCAGACTTCTTCATTGTATTTGGAAGTTAATGTTCTGGCTGCCGGTGAGTTGAGCTTCTATAAGAAGGTTTCTTCCGAAAATAACTATGATTACTTACGTTTCTTTGTAGATAACACTGAAATGGGTTCTTGGGCTGGTGATGTTAGCTGGAGTCAAGAAACCTACACGATTACTGCTGGAGAACATACTCTTAAATGGGAATATACTAAAGATTATTCAGTAAGTACCGGTTCAGATTGTGGTTGGATAGATTATATTGTCTTCCCACCGATAGGTATAGAACCTATCGGGATAGTAGCTGGGGATGTTACCGATACAGTTACCGGATCACCAATCGAGAATGCTGATATTGAAGGTTTGGCAGTTAGTGGTCCTGATGGATCTTACAGTTTTGAAATACTGGCAGGAACATATGATCTTACCTGTACAGCTGCTGGTTATTATGATCTTACCATTGAAGATGTGGTGGTATCAGTAAATCAGATTACAACAGTCAATTTTGCTATGGAAGCTCTTACAATGCCTGAAGGTCTGAGTTGTACAGTTGTTGATTATAATGATGTGGAACTGATTTGGGATGTACCCGAAACTACTAGAAGTAATCCTGAAATAAGTCAGACAAAATTTATCTCCCGCAGCACAGTAAATACAAAACAAAGAACAGAACAGGCAGTAGATTATACTCGTGATATTACTG
>DAOUTP010000142.1 GCA_030626645.1 Candidatus Cloacimonadota bacterium | reverse complement strand
GTATCCTGCAGCCAATGAAATGCAAGATAGATAGTTTGACCTGCATAAGTACTCAAATCATATTCAAATTCAACATAATCTTCTCCCAAGCCGGTAACACTTTCTAATGTTACATCAAAGTCACCGATGGAATTTCCGGAAGTAGAAAGCATAACATTCATATCCTCCGAACTATTCCAGGCTCTGGCAAAGAATATGAATGAATCACCGGACTGTATTGTTATTTGGGGAGTAACCAGCCAGTCGTTGCCATCGCTGCCATAACAAGCTACGGTAGCCATCCAATCACCGCTATGAGCGTAAGGAGTATTCTGATATGCTGACCATTCATCACCGTCTCCATTAACATCATAAATCGTCCAGTCTGCTGGAATAATTCCACCTTCAAAGCCTTCATCGATATTCCACTGTCCGAAAGCCATTGTTACTGACAACATCATTATTGTTATCAACAAGATTACGTTTTTGTTCTTCATTTTTTCTCCTGTTACGAGTCGGTTTGCAAAGCAAAACGATCTCATTTTTTTTTACTTTAAAAGAATCATCCGTTTTGTTTGGGAAAAATCTTTTCCCGCTTTAAATTGATAAAAATAAATCCCGGATGTTACGGATTTACCATTTTCGTCCTTGCCATTCCATACAACATTGTGTGTGCCTGCATCCAGTTTTTCATTAATGAGTGTTTTCACTTTCTGACCTTTGATGTTATAAATAACTATCTCGGTGTTTTTCTCAGTGTTTAAGGAAAAAGAAATTGTTGTTTCAGGGTTGAACGGATTGGGATGATTTGCAAGTTCATACTCTGTTACACTGCAAGTAATAATATAATCATCAATACTTCCGACCAGTTCATTCGTGAGTATTTGAAAAGAGCAATCGGTACTAACATATAGATAGTCGTTTGCATAAGCTAAACCCCTGCACCAGCCAGCAGTTTGAAAGAATTCCTCCCGAAAAGGAGTCTCAGGATTGCTCACATCAATTTCCAGAAAACCGCCTATCAAGTTAGCAATATAGGCATATTCTCCATTAACATAGATGTCTGAGTAACTGGAAAGATCGTCATCAAAATATGAGCCAACAATCTGGGGAGTATTTACAACACTGATGTCAACTATCTGAAGTTGTTCTTGAGATACAACATAAAGTAAGTCTTCTACCGCAAAAATTCCTGCTACTTCCCCGGCAGCGTTAAATGAAGTTATCATTTGTGGATTCAATGCATCACTTACATCCACGATCCATACTTCACCTGCAGAATCTCCAATAAAGGCATATCCGTTAACCACAAATATTTTACTACCATCTTCTGTTCCGAGCGTAATAGAACTTATTAATGAAGGATTTGAAGGTACTTGCAGATCGGTTATTTGAAGAGTATTATCTACTAACAGATATGTATATGTTTCACCTGCAAATAGATCTTCTACAGATGCCTCATATTCGCCTGCATACATGGGTTGATCAGGATTGCTAACATCAACAATATTAAGGAGATCATTCATAATGTCCGGAATATATGCATAGTTGTCTTTAACAGCGAGTATGAAACTGAAACTGGGATATCCTAAAGAATAATTTCCTCTGGGATAAGGATTATTGGGATCACTTATATCAACAATATTAAGTCCACTATTAAACCAATCTCCCATATCTACTATGTAAGCAAAATCTCCTGAGACTTGAATTCCCCGTGAATAATAAGTTTCTACAACGATGCTTCCTTCAAGAGTAAAGCTCAATGGATATTGAACATCCTGTACACTGATGGAATTAGAACTTACAATGAATAGTCTGTTACCGTCCAAAAAGAGATTTCCACTTCCTCCATAACTTGCTGCTACAAAAGGATTATCGGGATCAGATATATCTACGACTTCAATAGAAGAAGGGGTTGATGCTGATATAACAACATATTGAGAATCTATAATTTCTAGATTAGTGACCGCTCCTGAAAATGCAACATTTGAATTAAAGACTGGCATCAGGGGATTACTTACATCTACTATCTCAAGTCCATTATTATGATCTGCAATAAAGGCATATCCATTTGCTACAGCAATCTTGTTTCCATGACCTGGTGTTGTATAATCAGAAACGAAATTTGGATTTTCAGGGGTAGAGATATCGAGAATAGTAAGTCCTGTACCGCCTGTATCCGATACATAAGCATAATTACCTACAATGTCAAGACCTACAGCGCCCGGTTTCGCGTAAAAACCCATAGACTCCGGTACTGCAGGATCGGATACGTCTAATACCCAAAGGCCGGTTCCATCAACCACATAAAGATTAGTACCTACGAGATACAGACAATGTGCCCTTGTCAGCGAAAAAGTGGATATGAGTTCCATATCGTTTAAGTTAACAATTCTTACACCTTCGTGGTCGCCTATATAGGCATAATTTCCTTCTACCAAAATATCATTAGAGCCAATAATCTGTCCCTGTTTCAATGTATAAAACGGAGTATAAACTTTGGAAAGAAACGCTGGATTTGAAATATCTGATATGTCAATAAAGCTTAGTCCATCCTGGAATGAACACCAAACACTGTCACCGCTTACAAAGACGTTGCTCATTCCTTGCCACATACAACTTCCTACGTTCTGGATAGTTCCATTTTCTCTGTAATTAGTGGATTCCATAAGTTTTCCAGCTGGTACTACCCATCCAGCCGGAAAACTCTTATCCATAGACATTTTCTCAAGCGGAACATCAAATGCCAAGAGGGAAATAGAAAGTGAAAAAATTAAGGCGCTTAAGATAATAACTTTCATTTTCATTTTTTATCTCCTATTTAATTTCTATTGTTGGCTTTTCTAATTGAATTTGCCATTCAATACCACCTTTTACTGAGCCGCCAATTGAGACATTTTCTCCCCATTTAATACTGACAATTCCTTTGGATTTGCTTTTATAAAGCGGATCAATATTAGTTTCATTCATATTGTAATTCGTTCCCAAAGAGATCAAAGATATTTTGCGCCCATCTGCTCCACCTTCGGAGATTGCTTTTGTGATGAGTTCTTCGTTTCCTTCTGCCCGATATTCTACAATTTCATTATTCACTATTATAAGGCTGGGGTTATTGATAATTTTGCCATAAATGTATCCGGTTTTTGCAGTTATTATACCATTACAGCTTTTCTCTTCAGGAATGAATAAGACTTCTCCTCCAGGAATGAAGATTAATGAGGTTTGTTCCGGAAGATCGGTAAAAGAACCATAATCACATTGTACTTTTTGAATCTCAAATACAAAATCACTACCTTCATCATTTTGAATCCTGATTGTTTTCGAATCCTGATATAGTTTAGATGACACTTCGGTTTCCCGGGCAAGTTTATTATAATCTATATCTAGTGATTTCCAGAAATTTATCTCGGAGAGAATATTCTCCTCAGTAAGTTCATCATGCATCAAGCCTTCCATCATGGCAATTCTGATATTATTTTTTTGTACTATTTCCCTGCTTTTGGCAAAGGCTTTCTGCTGGATCTTTTTCTTTTCAGGATCTTCTAAAGGAATGAATCTGGATTCACCATTGAGATACAGATAAACATCAGTGTTTTTTAAAGCCCTGTTGAACTTCTCAAAATCCCAACTATAAGTAGCTAACGAGAATAAATTATGCTTTGCTTCCAACAACTCTTTATCTCTGAACAATAAAGTTGTTTCAATCTGTCTATTGGAAGCTTCCACCAAGATTTTTTTTACCAAAGGCATATTGTATTCACCGCTAACTATCAGGAGTTTTTCTTTAGCTTGCATTTTCAGGGAATTTTCCAACAGGTTTGCCGCAATCCTGGCCAGATCTATGTTGTTTGATTCCAATATATGGTTTATCAGGCTTCGATTATTAGCGTTTTTCTCTCCATTATTATTACTGAGGGAAAAATCTAAAACATAATTTTTTGCTTTTGCTCTATAATACACTTCTTTATTGTTTCCAATATTTATGATTTTTATCAGATCAGCATTAAGGAGTGCTTTCATATTATAGTGCATTTTTTGTTTGCTTATTCCAAATATTTTAGACAATTGTTGCCCGGTTGCAGGATTCAGTATAAGTTCATTGATGATTTTAATTTTAAGCTCTGAATTAATCGCTCTCACCTGAGAGAGTTTATTTACAACAAATACATTTTCAATCATTTAAAAATCCTTATCTTTATTTTGGTCAAAAAAAAATAGACCAAGATTATTTGTCAAATGTTTTGTGGTTAATGTTAATCTATAAAAAAAAGCCCCGATTTCTCGGGGCTAAATGCTATTTTACCTATTGCATCTATTTCACCATTAACATCTTGTTTGTTCTAGAAAAACTTTCTGTTTGAAGTTTAAAGAAATAAACACCCGAAGCATTATTATTTGCATTCCAGATATAAGTATAATCTCCTGCTTCATAGCTTTCGTTTACAACTATTTGACCTTTAACATTAAAGATAGTAAAAGTACCGGTCTCTCCTTCTTTAATATCAAATTCGATCGTTGTTGTCGGATTGAAAGGATTCGGGTATGCAGAACTTAACATAGTTGCATTCGGTAATTCGACAATATCAGGGTTTTCAATAGTTAAGTAAACAGGTCCATGAAGTTCTGTTGTAAGATCCGTTTCCACGCTTTCCAACCAATAGTAATATGTTTGCTCATACTCAACATACGAATCCGTGAAAGTATAATGTTGTTCTTCCATAGTATTGGTTCCAGCAATTATCGAATTGTTGATTTGCATAGCTGTCTGCAATTCGTTATTAGTATTTCGGTAAACATTATATCCTACCAAAGCATTTTCGGATTGAGTTATCCAATTTAGTTGTGCAAAATCCTGTGCTGTTTGAATAGCTGTAAATGATGAAAGATGAACAGGAAGCGGACCATCTACATTAGAAAAAACGATAGGAACACCAACATCCTCTCTTCCACCTCTAGTAACAGTAGGATCAAGTGTAAATGTTACACAATCTCCTGACCATGAAAGCGGACCATCATATATCCAGCCACCGTTAACATAATAGGCAAGGTTCAATGGAGAGTATCCTAAGGTGGTTAGGTCAAGGCAAATTGTCACAGGAACAGCTGCACCATCGTCAAGAGTTAAAGTGAAATACAGACCTACATTTGCAGGATTAGCTAATAGATCTTCATTAGGTAGACCTGTACCATAACCTGAACCAGGAGCTGAAGGAACGCCTACATCTAC
>DAOUTP010000334.1 GCA_030626645.1 Candidatus Cloacimonadota bacterium | reverse complement strand
GACAGTTTTCGGAGTTTCATCGGGAATTGGCTGGATGCTGGCGATCATCGCGATGGCAGCTATCAGAGAGAAATTGAAATATTCCAATATTCCGAAACCATTACGTGGACTCGGCATCACAATGTTGCTTACCGGACTCATTGCCATGGCATTTATGACCTTCTCGGGCATAAATATTTAAAGGAGACAGATATGTTGTCATTTATAATAAGTATGGTTGCATTTGTCCTTTTTATTTCTGTTCTGGGAATGGCATTCTTTCTAAAAAATAGGAAAAATAAAGTTTCCTGCAGCGGAGTATGTTCCGCTTGTAAGCATCAATAAACGGAGAATTAATGTTAATAATATTCAGTGGAATTTCAATGATAGTAGGAATTATCATAATTCTAACCTTAACTATCGTTATCTCTGAGAGATTTCTTGTAAAACACGGAATAGTGAAATTAGTAATAAATCATGATAAAAAAAATGCCAAAGAAGTAGAAACTGGTAGGACACTCCTAAATACACTTTTGGATAATGATATATTAATTCCATCAGCCTGTGGCGGCGGCGGAACTTGCGGATATTGTACTTGTCAGGTCGAATCGGGAGGCGGTGATCTGCTTCCGACGGAAGAAACTTTTATCAACCGTAAAAAAGCGAAAGATAATTGGCGGCTTGCCTGCCAGGTAAAAGTTCGTGAAGATATAGAAATAAAAGTTCCCAACGAAGTTTTCTCTACCAAAAAATGGGAATGTAAAGTTGTCTCTAATGATAATGTTGCCACCTTCATCAAAGAATTCGTGGTTAAACTTCCGGAAGGTGAATCTCTCGATTTCGAACCGGGCGGATATGTTCAAATAGAAGTTCCTCATTATCAGATTAATTTTAACAATGATTTTGATATTCCAAAAGAATATCGTGAAGATTGGGAAAGAATAAAAGCGCTCGAACTGGAGAACAGGAATACGGAAAATATTACGAGAGCTTATTCTATGGCAAATCATCCTGATGAAGGAGATATTGTGATGTTGAATGTTCGCATTGCTACTCCACCCTGGGATCATAAAAAAAATATTTTGCAGAAAGTTCCGGCTGGAATATCTTCATCCTATATTTTCAGCAAAAAGCCCGGAGAGAAAGTAACCATTTCCGGTCCTTACGGAGAATTTTTTATTAACGATTCTGATACCGAAATGATGTATATCGGTGGTGGTGCTGGAATGGCTCCAATGCGTTCTCATATCTTGCACTTGTTCCATACAATGAAAACAACAAGGAAAGTAACTTTCTGGTATGGAGCGCGTTCTAAAAAGGAAATTTTTTATGAAGAAGATTTTAGAAAACTCGAAAAAAAATTTCCCAATTTCACCTTCCACATTGCGCTTTCCGACGCAAAACCGGAAGACAGGTGGGAAGGAATGACTGGTTTTATCCATGAAGCTATCTTGGAACATTATTTAAAAGATCATGTCGAACCGGAAGATATTGAGTATTACCTCTGTGGACCTCCTGCGATGCTGAAGGCCATTGATAAAATGCTTTATGATCTTGGTGTAGATAAAGATATGATACGTTATGATGAATTTTAGAGGAGA
Source organism: Candidatus Cloacimonadota bacterium (assembly GCA_030626645.1). Taxonomy (GTDB): domain Bacteria; phylum Cloacimonadota; class Cloacimonadia; order Cloacimonadales; family TCS61; genus Tenebribacter. Next base: position 503 of record DAOUTP010000334.1, on the reverse strand, counting down.
AAGATTTTTGTCATCCTGAGTGATACGAAGTATCGTATCAAAGGATAACGCAATAATTATATGTTGTCGCACTTCTATAAGTGGATGTGTTTCGGCTCATTGTGAAAGATAATTGGGATAATGAAATATTGGAGATAATTTGAATAAAATAAAATTATGGATCAGAGCTGCCCGCGCACCGTTTCTTACGGCATCGTTAATCTCTGTGACTTTGGGTGCTGCGATTGCCTGGAATCTAACAGGTGAGTTCAATCTGCTGAAGCTAATTTTGACTGCTTCTGGTGTGATTTTTATTCATTCCGGTACAAATCTGATAAATGACTATTTCGACCATAAGTCAAACCTGGATGAGATCAATGTGGATTATAACGTCTTCAGTGGAGGTTCCCGCGTCATTCAGGATAAAGAATTATCTCCTAAAGCGATTTTGAGTGCAGGTTTATTTTCTTTTACGATGGCAGCAATTATTGGATTCTATTTGAATTCATTAACTAAAGGTAACG
>DAOUTP010000009.1 GCA_030626645.1 Candidatus Cloacimonadota bacterium | reverse complement strand
TCAATTCTGATGTTACGGAAAATGGGGAACAGGGAGCCAGCGAGATTCGTATCATTGCTCCATCATTTGAGTCGTGATATTTTTCTATTAACCGAAGACAATCTTTCATGATCTCTTTTTCAGTTTGGACAACATCATCCGGTGGAAGCCCTCCATCTTTTTTACTTAACGACATAGAACCTCGTGTTGGCTGGAATCTGATTCCTAACTCTTTAGCAGCTTTAATTTCAATATCAATTAGTTCATTGTTGCATTTGGAAGGGAAGAGATAAAGATGATCGGAGCTAGTTGAAACTCCACTCAACATCATTTCTAAAAGTCCAGTTTTGGCACTAGTAAATATCGCTTCATCATCAACTTCCCGCCACACTTCATAATGATTTACCAGCCATGGGAACAGCTCTTCATCCTGCATCCGCGGAATGTTCCTGGTTAACGATTGGAATAAATGGTGATGTGTATTAATGAATCCAGGCAGAACAACCATTCCAGTTGCATCTATTACTTCATCGAAATTTCCTTTGTACGATTGTTTGCCAATAGAAACGATTTTATCACCTTCGATGAGTATATGACCACCATTCCATTCATCCATTTTATCATTCATCGTTGCAATGTAACTTGGATTATTAATTAATATTTTTTTCATAATATTTCCTCTAATAATTTGTAGAAGCGGTAAACCGGGAATCCCATAACATTAAAATAACAACCGGAGATCTTTTTCACGAATTGGCTTCCCATGCCCTGGATTCCGTAGGCCCCGGCTTTATCCATTGGTTCTTTTGTATTTATGTATTCCTCGATCTCATATGCACTAAGATTCCTAAAAGTTACTTTTGTCTTTTCATAACCGGAATAGATTTGATTTTTATAAGAAATTGCAACACCTGTATAGACGTAATGATATGTTCCAGATAACAGAGTTAGAAATTCTGCAGCTTGTAGCTTATTCTCTGGTTTTTCCAGTATCTCAGATTTTTGATAAACAATCGTATCACTGCCAACGATTAAATAATCGTTATCCACGATTTTTCGTATGGCAAGAGCTTTATTCACTGCATGTGTTGTTACAAGTTTTCTGGGGTTATTGCAGAAATTAACTTCATCAATATGAGCTGGCATCTGCAATGCTTTTATACCGATCATCTCGAATATTTTCTTTCTTCGGGGAGAGGCTGAGGCTAAAATTATTTCAATATCTTTTAAAAGATTATGTATCATATTTTACTTATTCCTTACATTTCACACACAATAAAAAACTATTTTTGCTGATTAATTGTCAATAGTAAACTACAAGAACAAATTAATGACAAAATCGAATTTTCTTGCTTTTGTGTTAAAAACGCAATTTAGAAACCATCAAAATGAAATCAGAAATGAATATTCAAATGGAATTCATTAATCTTGACAGTTTATAATCTATATCGAATTTAACCTGAAAGGAGTTATTGTGATTAAGGTTAATAATAATGAAATGCCTTGGGAAATAGGATTAACAGTAGAAAAGCTGCTGAAAGAAAATAATTTTCTTATTCATCTCAGTATTGTTAAGATCAACGGCAAGTTCATAAATAAAAAATCTTATCATGCTCACATAATTAATGATGATGATGATATTAAAATAGTTCATTTAGTGGCTGGTGGTTAAAGATGATTCGTTGCTCTATTACTATAAAAGGAAATTAAAAAAATAGATGAAAAAAAATAGTAAACTTACTACGAAGATATTCAAGAAGACATATAAGGTATTAACTGAGAATAACATTCCTTTCTGGCTTGAGTCTGGTACCTTATTAGGAATTATTAGAGATAGCAAATGTATTGAAAAACATAAATTCATAGATATTGGAATCCCTGGAGAGTATTTTGAAAAATTCATGAATTTGAAGAAACAACTTTCTCCTTTTTACAGGATCAAACTGGTTGCAGATCTTTCAAAACGGGAATGGATACCTAATGATTATCCCAAAGCAGTGATCATGAAAAATATAATAAAAAGTAAATATGCAGGTCAAAAAATTAGAGTAACATTTAAATATAAGAAAGAAGATAAATATATTTGGGTAGATAAGAGAAGTTGTAAATGGGTAAGTTCACATTTCTTTGAAAAACTGGATAAGATCAACATTAATGGAATGGAGATTAATGTGCCGAGAGATGCTGAAAATTATCTTACAGCACGTTATGGTAATTGGAAAGTTGTTAATAATAAATGGTTAAGCAGTATTGATGATCTGTCTATAGTTGATTCCGAGACTATTAGTAAAATTCCAAAAAAGGATAGAATCAGAAAGCATACAAAAAAACCTATAAAACTGGAAGGGAAATATTATAATAGAATGAAGAGATTGATCTTATTTGCTATTAAGATTTTGGAGAAAAATAATATTCCATATTGGTTAGATGAAGGAACTTTGCTCGGGATAATACGCGATGGAGATCTTCTGCCATGGGATCATGATGCAGATATGGGGATCCCCGGAGAATATGCAGAAAAACTGTGGAAGATCAGATATCAATTTTTCCCTGTTTTTTTTGTAGTAAGAAAAATGGCGTCAAGTTCCTGGGTGCCTGGTAAGTTAAGAAATGTAAAGCTTAAACCTCCTTTTGAAAGGATCGTGGGAATTAATTTACATATTGATCTTTTCTTCAAATATAAAGTTGGTGACCGTCAGCATTGGATAATAATGAATGCACTAAAGCACTCTGAAAGTAAGTTTTTTGATAAATTGGAAACAACTATGTGGGAAGGCAAAGAAGTTAGTATTCCCTCAAATGCAAAGGAATACCTTCGTTTGAATTATGGAAAATGGGAGGTTCCTGATCCCAATTTTGATGCCAGTATAGATAATGGTACAATTGCTGAAAAAGGATTTAGATAACTTATGAGCAAAAAAGATAATAAATTCAAAGAATATAATAAGCAGGTGTTCAAGGAATATAAGAAATCCATTAAACATGCCATATTTGATGAAACTTTAACCCTTTATATATTAAGACCGATTGCCTTCATTTTCGTTAAATTATTCTATCCAACTTCAATTACTCCCAATCAGGTTTCTTTAATGACAACAATAACCGGAATATTAAGTGCATATTTCTTCTCTCGCGGTGATGTCGTCAGCTTTGTGATTGCAGGCTCATTATATTTCCTTGCCATGGTTTTGGATTGTGTAGATGGAATGATAGCTCGCTTAAAAAATAATGGGACAGCTGTTGGTAGAATTATTGATGGTGTTTCAGATTACATCGTTGGTACATCAGTTTATTTAGGAATGGGTATTGGTTTTGGAAAAGGTTTGATCAATGTAAAATTTTTACCATTTAGTTATTGGTGGTTTTTAGCAATTGCAGCTATCAGTCATATCATCCACGCTATGTTAGTTGATTACTACAGAGCTGAATTTATGGCTCATGGCTTGGGTAAACAGAAATCAACATGGGAAGAAAAGAAAAAATTCACAGATGAACTTAATAAAATAAAAAACCAAAAAAATAAATTATTCGAGAAAATACTGATAATAGTATATCTTGGATATTCACAATTACAACTATTTAAAATGGATGATCAGGAAGTATATGATAGGGAGACCTACTACAAGTATAATAAATTATTAATAAGATTATGGTTTTGGATCGGTCCAACTGCCAGTGCATTTATTATCATGATTTCTGCCTTTTTATTCAGACCAATAGTTTTCTTCGTTTTCACCATCGGGATTGCTAATATTTACATGATCATTTTATGGATAATTCAAGTGAAAACAAATAAAAAAATCCTTATAAAAAATAAGAAATTATAAGGATTTTATAATGAATAATTAATTTAACTTCTTTTCAATTCAGCTTTCCATACGAATAAAATCATTATGGCTGCAAATACAGCGCCGAATATCCAAAAATAAAAAGCTGCATCCCAACTGAAATTATCTATAAGATAACCGGTTCCAATACCTGTTAAAGCTGCTCCAACATAACCCATTGCGTCAATAAAACCTGTTACGGAAGAAGCTGCTTTTCTTGTCCCCAGATCTGCTGGTAATGCTGCTACAAGAAGCACATGAGGACCAAAAGTAAAGAATCCAATAAATAGTAAAATTACTAGACTGAGAATCCAATTTGCTCCAGGGACTATTCGATATATATAGCAGAATATAGCTAACAAGATTAACATTATAAAAGCTATCGGTGCTCTACGATGTTTGAAAATGTTATCTGATGCCCAACCTGCAAAGATCGCTCCCAATCCTCCAGCTACAGGGAATGCTATCGCTTTATAAGCAGCGAGAGAAATTTCTGCACCTTGCTCTTCGAACATATAAGTTGGTGCCCAGCTCATAAAACCATATCTAACAATATTCAAGCCAAAAAGAGCAAGTCCGGCAAACCACACATATGGATTCAGCAGAGTTATTTTTAATGTTTCCTTAAAACCTATATGCTGATCCTTTTTAGTTTCATTATTATCAATTCCTTTTTCCTGTTCTTCTAAACTTGGAAGCCCTACTTCTTCCGGAGCATTACGTGCTCTTATATACCAATGAATTGCTATCACAATACAGATTGCAGCAGGAATAAAGAAAGTGAAACGCCAATTAAAATATTTCGCGATCGTACCAGCCAGAAACCAGGAAAATGCTCCTCCAATAATATAGCTTGTTCCAAGACGTCCGGAAATTTTTCCTCTAATATTTTTTGGAAACCAGTTTGCTTTTGTTTTTACGGTTGGTCCCCAGCCCATTGATTGAACATAACCGTTAAGACCCCAGAGAATTGCCATCAAAACTAAAGAACCTGCAGCAATCCCGAATATGATATTGAATATTGCTGAAGAGATCAAACCAAATGTAATTATCCTTCTCGCATTGATCTTGTCACCAAGCTGCCCATTAATAAACTGTCCAATAGCATAAGCAAAGAAAAGACTGGTGAGCACAACTCCCATATTTGTTTTAGTTAAGCCAAACTCGCTCATAATACTTGGCATGGCGATTGAGATGTTTACGCGCAAAAGGTAGAATGATGCATAAGTTATCCACATCATCCAGAACATTTTCTTCTGCCATTTTTTAATCCTTAAAGTTGAATTAGAATTACTCGTCATTGTTTCCTCCTTAGTTTTTATTAATTATTTCTGAGAATATCCAGCGAAGTTGAACTAAAATCTCTTGAACATCTTCTTCATCATCTGCTTCGTATTGTGTAACTTTATAGTTCGTTTGAATAAATAGCTTGGGAGCATTATTAGCATCTCTCATGATGTGATAATTCAAACCAGCGATGAGGGTGTTTTCTACATCATTGTCTTCATCGATATTTGGATCATAGATGTCATACCGAGCTAATAGTTCGAACTTATCATTAATTGTGTAAACAGGTAAAATTGCAATAACACTTGTTGTTTCATCTGAATCATCAACATTTGGTTGAGATTCTACTTTTTGAAGATATTCTGTAAGCAAGGTAAAATTACCAAAAACAAACTTCCCAATTCCAATCATAAGATTATTCTCTATACGATTATTTGCATCAGCATCATTTTCTGATCTGAACATATATGAACCACCAAGAGTTACACCGACAATTGGAGTGATTCTGAGATTAACAGCATAGTTCATATCAGTGTTAATATTATCACCAACTTTTTTATAACCTTCTCCATTGTAAACACCCAGATTATAAGAGCCAAAACCATTTGGTATTTTACCACTGAATCCTAAGCCAAAATCGGTAGAACTAACGAATCCGTATATATCGGATGGATCTCCTTCAATTGTTTGATAACTCCATTCATAGATCGTACCAAAATATGTTTGCATTAAGCCAACAGTAAGCTTAGAATCTTTGATTGGCAGCAAATTATTAAAATCAAGATATGCATATTTGATCTTTAAACCTGCTCCATCAGCAACCTTATTGTTATCATCACTGAAAAAATCTAAATTGAAACGACCTTTAATATCTTCGCTTAATTTTGGCTCCAAACGAAAATAACCTCTCTTCAAAGCCATTTCATTTTTTGTTACTTCTCCATCAATCATCTGGTAAGTCCAACGATTCCAAAATTCCATTTTGAACTTCGTCTCAGCTTGCAAAGATCCCACGATCATAAAAGTTAGAATTAAGATAACTAGTACTTTCTTCACATCTCCTCCTTATTTGGTTTTGTTTTTACCGTTTATTTTTTCCTTTATACTTGTTGATGATTGTGATGGATAGTATGGTATAACAATTACTTTTCCACCAATACTCTCCATAACTTCACGCGCTTCTTCAATAGCTTCATCGGTATGACTTGAACTTTCCATTAAAATATCAGGTTTGATCTTTTTTACATTTGGCAGTGGGGAATAAGTTTCTTGAGCTACTACCAGATCAACATATTTAATTGCATTTGCCAGATCGAATCTCTCATCAAATGAAATAATCGGCTTTGGTTTTAATTCCATTACAGCCTCATCTGTTAAAATTCCGACAATCAATTTGCCATCTTTCCCGGCAATTGCTTTGGCATTTTCCATCATTTTTAGATGACCTTTATGAACAAGGTCTAAAACATAATACGAATATACTATTTTCATTTTCTATCTCTCCTTTAAATTATTTTCATTTTTTTTGAATCCTGGCTTCTATTTTTTAAATGCTTGATTATCGCTTCCACAATTCTATCAGATGTTTTCCCATCTAATTTATAGAGCATTTTATCAATGTATTTATTACGGATTTCTATAAATGGATCTGGTTGATTAAAACATTTGTCAAGTGCATCAGGAAGCTCTTTGGGTGAATTAATATGATAGCAGAAATCATAAAGATCCGATTTCATATCACGATCAAGGCGTCTTTTGAACATTCGCTTCTCACTTATAATGTGCGATAGTTTCTTTTTATAAAAATCACAAATTATCACATGTTTATGTAAAGCCATCATTTCATAAATAGTCGAAGAAGCTTCTGTTAGCATGATATCAGCAGCGCGATATAATGGAACAATATTATAGTTTTCAGCCTGTATGATTTTAACTGAAGGAAAACGTTTCTCGATTTTTCTGAGCAGCTTTTTCTGTTTTTTAAAATTCATTCCAGCAAAATTACTTTTAAAATATACCCATTGATGAAGTTTAATTATTAAATTGTAGTTTTCAGTTAGTTTAATGAGATTAAGACCAAAAATTTCAAAACTGCTTGGATAGAATGTAGGAGCGTACAGAATAGTTTTCTTTGTAGGATCGAGTTCCAATTGCTCCAATACTTCAACCTGAGTTCCGATCTCACCGTTAAAAAGCGGATCAAGTTTGGCGAATCCGACAAGTTCCAGATCGGATTCCACGCCATAATCTCTTAGTTGTTTTTCTCTGAATGATCCTTCAATAAAGCGGATATCGAGCCTTTTATTGTGGTCGCGATAATAGCTTGGTTTAATCCCAATTCCATGATAGATCATACAGCAAATTGTATTAGAACTACAAAATTCTTGGATTGGATATCTGCCCCAGCCACAGATAAATACGTCCGGATTGAGTTTAATGATCTGTTTTTTGCGATCTTCTTCATCTTTTCCAAGAATATACTTCCAATTATTTTCATCAAATATCCTTAGGGTTAATTCACTCTCTTTATTATCAACATTGTGTGATGTTGAGAAATAGACATCAAAGTTCGGATTTTTGACTAATAATTTCGCTACAGGTTCCATTTGTGGTAGATGGTACAAATGATAACTATCTATTAAAACCTTAAAGCATTTATCCATTTTTACCTCTGCTTTTCATCAATTTATCAATTTCATCTTTTACTCTTTTCGCAGAATTTCCATCAAGTCCGGTAAAAAAATATTCTCGGTACTCTTTTAATTTAATTTTCATTTCCTTCGTAGGATTTAATGCAGATTCAACTGCAGGAATAAGATCCTCCGGATTATACATTTTTGGAAATGCTCCATCCAACCAGATCTTTGGATCTATCGAAACAGATTCCATCCCATCTGAGTGTTTCAATTTAGATTCCGGCAAAACATAGATTATTCCGTATTTTCCTAATGCCAGAAATTCATTAATAACACTTGAAGTATCGCTAATTAGCGTGTCAGCTAAGAATAAATATGGATAAATATCGTAATCTTCTTTATCAATCAAGAAAACGTCGCTCTGTTTTTTTGCCAGTTTTTCATAAAATCTATGTTGGGAATGTGAGGCATATTTTCCACCCCAGCTATAAGGATGCAACTTAACTATCAAATTGTATTCCGGTAACAGATCGGTGATACGTGATTGCACATAACTTATACAGCTCGGCTTGTAGGAAGGTGCAAAAAGCACTGTTTTTTTATTTGGATCGATACCGAGTTTTTTAGTTAAAACAGCATTATTATAGTATCCTTCCCAAAATAGAGGATCTAGTTTAGGAAGCCCTGTAAGATAGAAGTCTGCTAAATTTTCCCAACCCAGGCTTTTGATGTAATTGAACCAACATTGACCTTCAAGGAAGACATTATAATGATAATCTTTTTGCTTTTGGATATTTCTAATGCGTAGCGTTTTTGTTCCGACTCCATGATCCAGGTGTACCCGTACTACATCACCGTATCGTTCAGGCTTTTTTAGTACATCTCCACAAACCACCAGATCAAATCCAGCTATTTGGTCGGTTATTTTCAATCCCAATTTAGTTAAACGTTCTTCAATCTGTTTTTTTTGTGGAAGTAAGAAAATTCCTAAAAACCTTTTCTCATCTTTACCCACATAAAATTGAATATCATATTCGGGATCTCTTTTCAATTCCTCATAAACAGGTTGCAAAGAATTGAAATAATATTCTTTTTTCAGATCGAATAATACTTTTATCATTATCGTAAATATCCCTTTTTGAATTTCTCATGGTAGAGAACTTGAAGTTTTCGAAACAAATTAAAAGGTTTTCTTTTGCCTTGCAGCTCATTATTATTAAGAATCTTCTCTAATGTGCTAATCAGATTTTCACTAATTTTTCCATCAATTCTTGGGTTAATCTCTTTTAAATGGTTAATTCTATTTTGTTTGAATTCCTGCGGATCTAATAAGCTTCTATTAATTGCTTCTCGTAATTGAGAAGATTGATTTATATCAATTCCTTTATTCTTTCTGCTTTGTGTTCTAAAGGTCACAATCGGTTTATCGAGGATCATGAATTCGTAAGCGACTGAAGATGTATCCGTAATCAGAACATCAGCAAGATGCAGATATGGTGTAATGTCGTAATCGGTTATTATTCTAATTTGATTGGAATTCTTTATTCCATCTATAATATCTCGATTCATCAACTCATGAAATTTTAATAACCAGAACTCATCTTCCTTAATTATATTTGGAATTATCGGAAGCAAGCGTTCTGCTGATTGCATTTTTCTGCTGTGAGTGGGAGCAAAAAGAATTACTTTCTTGTCTTTGGGAATTTTGAATTTTCCTCTCAGATCAGTCGCAGGATAATGGAGTATATGATCTACTTTTGACCATCCGGTTTCTTTTACTAAAAAGTATTTCTTTTTCTTCTGAAGTTTTTCATATTTTTCAGTAACAAAAGGACCTGAAGTGCAGTAAACATCAAAGAAATGGCGGATTTTATAATGAGAAGGCTTTTCTACTCCCAAACCGTGGAATATCTGAACTTTTATTCCTGGAATTCGGAAATCAACAAAATTTCCCGGTACGATCACAAGATCAGGAGCGAATAGAATCGTCTCATTGATGTTTTGCAGAAATTTATATCTATTAAGATCGGCTGGAATTTGTTTCATAACTTTCTGTGAAGTAAAGAAAGCAAATAAATGGTTTGTTTCTTCCAAATATTTTACGATCGGTTCTATGATTGGTAGAGAATATTTTTTGGAAATATAGAACAATATCTTCATTATTTATTGAGAATCATCGAATTGAAGTTTATAGAGTGTTTTATATCTTTCACAAGTTTCCAATAATTCATCATGTTTACCTAAACCAACAATCTTCCCATCATCCAGAACTACAATTTTATCTGAGGATAGAATGGTTGATAATCTATGTGCTATCACAATTACTGTTCTGTTCTTTGTCGCTTGTTCAATTGCTTTTTGCACTTTCATTTCAGCTTCGGTATCAAGTGCACTGGTAGCTTCATCAAAGATCAATATTGGCGGATCGGCTACTATAGCTCTGGCTATGCAAAGACGCTGCTTCTGTCCACCGGAAAGATTTGAAGCTCGTGTGTGCAGAAGTGTTTCATATTGGTCGGGAAGCGAATCAATAAATTCATCTGCATAAGCTGTTTGTGCAGCCTTAATAATATCTTCTTGAGTGAGTTCTTGAAGTGCTCCATAGCCAATATTATTAGATATCGTTTCACTGAATAAAATTGATTCTTGAGTTACGGTTCCCATCAGGGTACGCAAGTTTTGTAATTTAATATCCTTTATATTCCTATTATCAATTAAGATTTCACCGGAAGTTGTGTCATACATTCGTTCCAATAGATTTACCATTGTTGTTTTACCGGAACCGCTACTGCCGACCAAAGCTATTTTCTCACCTTTTGTGATAGTAAGGTTTATGTCTTTAAGCACCTTTTCCGATCCATTATAAGAAAAGGAAACATTTTTATATTCTATTGATTTTTCAAAAGTTTTCATTTCGATCTGCGAACTACTTTCGGTTATTTCAGACTTTCTATTCAATATTTCGGAAATTCTTTCTACAGATACCAAAGCTTTTCTGATATTTGCATAAGCTTTAGTGATAGCTTTCATAGGATGCAGCATTGAAAAGATCGCCAGCATAAAAGCGAAAAAACTTCCAATAGAAAAATTCACATTAGGATCAAGAACCTGATATCCACCGATCATAAGTACAATTACACCCGTAATAACACTATTTAATTCTGATAAAGGGACATTAAAAGCATGATATATCCTCGATTTTCTCCAGAATTTGAAATGTTTCTTATTGATCTCTTCAAATATTTCCATTTCGTATTGCTCGCGGGAAAACGCTTTAACAATGCGCATGCTGTTAAGTTTTTCTTCCACATTGGAAAACATATTGGACGATTGTTGTTGGATGCGTTTGGAGTATTTCTTTATTTTATTTCCAAGAAGGTGAACCACAAAACTGAATATCGGAAGAAGAACCAAACTTATGAGGAATAATCTCGGATTCAAGAATAAAGCGATCCATGCAAAAATTATTATGAGTAGAAATTCTCTTAATGAATTAAAAAGAGAATTTACAAAAAAGTTTCCGATTATCTGAACATCAGAGACCATACGTACTAGTGAGTCTCCAACTTTATTTTCATTGAAAAATGCTAAAGATTGGTAAAGATATTTTTTATAGATCAAATCTCTGATATCTTTTATTGTACGTCCCCGCAGGTTAGCAAAAAGCACTCGTTGTCCATAGAAAAAGATATTTTTCAAGATTATTATCAGGATCATTAATCCACTTATAATCCATAAGAGCAGGTGTTGATCTGTATGTATCATAACTGTATTCAGGTTATCTAGAAGAGGTTCAAGAGCTTCTTTGCTTGTAATTTGGAACAAACTACCATGAGAAGAAATATATTGCATAATTGCATTTTGTATTGCTAAAAAGAAAGATATGGCATTTTTATATAGTATTATATCTGAGGATGATTTAAAGACATTGTCCATTAATGGAATTGCCAGAGTTACACTTGTACCGCTGAATAAAGCAAATCCAAACATGAAAATCAGCCCGGAGACAAGATAACCCCAATGACTTAGCATTATTTTTAAAATTCGTATTATATTCTTTCTCATAATTTTCCTATATAATAACAATTACTTTTTAAAATTCTTTAGAGTGGGATTGTGTCAATATATTATTAGTTAATATTAATCATGTGCAATGTAACTATTTTCATCTTGAAAATCAAATAATAATTAGTGAGAGATTTATATATATATGTACTTTAAGAAAATACTTTACAAAGAAACCTTCGATTTTTCTGTTGTTTCTGCTGATAAAAAGCAAAAAAAGAAGGAGGTATTAAATGGCATTAAATACCGAAGCCAAAATGGCTATCATGGCAGAGTTTAAACTCCATGATTCAGATACTGGATCACCTGAGGTTCAGGTCGCTTTATTAACTACTCGCATTAAAGAGATAACGGAACATTTGAAAATCCATAAAAAGGATTATCATACTCGTCGCGGTCTACTTAAATTAATTGGTCAAAGACGTAGATTGCTTGACTATCTTATGAAAAAAGATATTAAACGTTATCGTAAAGTTATTAAGACACTTGGACTCAGGAAATAATATATTTTTGGAGTTAACAGAAAGGGGATAAAACCCCTTTCTTAACTTTTTTAGAAGAAATACCTTAACAAAAAAAGTGATGTAAATATTCATACAACAAGTTAATTAATAAATTATAAATGAGAAAATGAAAAATCGCGGAGGAATGGAGCAATAAGCTAAGTTCAGTATTCTGACTTTAGTCTATTGCTTTAATCTCTGCAGAAAAGTTCGGTTTTGAAAAACCGAAACAAAAGGAGAAAAAATGCACAATTTTAACATCACAAAGAAGTCAATTGAAATCGCCGGAAAAACTCTGACAATGGAAACCGGCAGAATGGCTAAACAAGCCAATGGTGCTGTATTCATCACTTATGGTGAAACCAGCGTATTAGTAACAGCAACTGTATCAAAAAATGTGAGGGAAGGAACAGATTTCTTTCCATTAACAGTAGATTATATCGAAAAAATGTATGCTTCAGGTAAAATCCCCGGTGGCTTTTTTAAACGTGAGGCCAGACCTACTACTCAAGCTACTTTGAATGCTCGTCTTATCGACAGACCAATCCGACCACTCTTTCCAAAAGGTTTTAGAAATGCAGTTCACGTTGTAATAACGGTTCTTTCGTACGATGGAGAAAATGATCCAGGTATGTTGGGAATCTTAGGTGCATCTGCTGCCCTTTCAATTTCCGATATCCCATTTCACGGACCATGCGCCAGTGTGAAAGTAGGTGTAGTGAATGAAGATATCATCATCAATCCTACCGTTGAACAATTTAAAGAATCAATTCTTGATCTTGATGTTGCAGGTACAAAATCCGCAGTTGTAATGATCGAAGCCGGAGCAAAAGAAGTTTCGGAAGAAATGATAATGAATTCTATTTACACCGGTCATGAAGTGATCAAAGAATTGGTTGCTTTCCAAGAATTATTCGTAAAAGAAGCCGGTAAAGAAAAGATGGAAATCGAATTAAAAGTAACGCCGGAAGAAATAGTTCAAAATGTTGAAAAGAATTTTGGTAAAGCAATCGATAAAGCTGCTCATCTTCACGGAAAATTGGAACGTTATGAAGCAATTGATACCATCAAAAAAGAAGTGATGGAAAAATATGAAGCAGAACTTGGCGAAGAATTCTCAGCACAAGAAAAACATTATAAAGATGCTTTTGATGAAGTTTTTGCAAAATCTGTCCGTAATGCTATTTTAAAAGATAATCACCGTGCCGATGGTAGAGGAATGGATGACATCCGACCAATAACCTGCGAAATAGATGTTCTTCCCCGCGTTCATGGTTCAGCACTTTTTACCCGTGGTGAAACTCAATCATTAGGAACTGTAACTTTAGGAAACAGCCGTGACGAACAGATCATTGACGGACTGGCAGAAGAATACAAAAAACCTTATTACCTGCATTACAATTTTCCACCATTCAGTGTAGGTGAAGCTGGGTTTATGAGAGGTCCCGGACGTAGAGAATATGGTCATGGAGCCTTGGCAGAACGTGCTTTACTTCCAATGATCCCATCGAAAGATGATTTTCCCTATACACTGCGTATCGTTTCAGAAATATTAGAATCAAATGGTTCATCTTCCATGGCAACAGTTTGTAGTGGAACTTTGGCTTTGATGGCTGCAGGTGTACCACTAAAGAAGCCAGTTGCCGGAATTGCCAATGGTCTAATAATGGAAGGTGATGATTTTGTTGTTCTTACTGATATTCAAGGTTTAGAAGATCATCTCGGTGATATGGATTTCAAGGTAACAGGAACCAGAGATGGAATCACAGCTATGCAAATGGACATAAAAATTGAAGGTATAACAAAAGAGATAATGGGCATTGCATTAGAAAAAGCTCAAACTGCCCGTTTCTATATTCTAGATAAAATTATTGAAACAATTCCTGAGCCACGTGCTGAATTAGCTGAAACTGCTCCTAAAATTGAATCTATCAAGATTGATCCTGATAAGATCGGAGCTGTAATCGGTTCAGGTGGAAAGATGATCAAGCACATTATCGAAATTAGTGGTGCTGATGTGAACATCGATGATGATGGAACTGTGAGCATCTCATCTTCCAACAAAGAATCCATAGACAAAGCTTTTTCAATTGTAAAAGATATTGTTTCCGATCCGGAAATGAATAAGATCTATATTGGTGAAGTTACTCGTATTGAAGTTTACGGAGCATTCGTAAAATTTATGAGTGACACAAAAGAAGGCTTAGTTCATGTTTCTCAATTACATAAAGATCGTGTGGCAAATGTGGGAGATATGTTAAAACTTGGTGATAAAGTTAACGTGAAATTTATTGGTTTTGATAGAGGCAAGGTGAAACTTACAATGAAAGGTGTAGACGGAAATCCTGAACATAAACCCGGAAGTTCTCCAACTCCACCTCCTGCTCCAAGAAGCAGCTATGGTAGAAACGATAATCGTAGAGATAATAATAGAAGAGACAATAGAAGATAAAAGTGGAGATTAATTATGGATTATAAGATCAAAGATATTTCACTGGCACAATTTGGCAGAAAAGAGATACTAATAGCCGAGAAAGAAATGCCTGGCTTAATGGCTTTGAGAGATAAATATTCCAAAGATAAACCACTAAATAATGTAAAAATAATGGGTAGTTTGCACATGACCGTGCAAACTGCCGTTTTAATTGAAACTCTTGTAGAGTTGGGTGCTGATATCAGATGGGCAAGTTGTAACATCTTCTCAACTCAAGATCATGCAGCAGCAGCAATTGCAGAATCTGGTATTCCTGTTTTTGCCTGGAAGGGTGAAACAATTGAGGAATATTGGTGGTGTACACTTCAGGCTTTATCTTTCCCAGATGGAATGGGTCCTGATCTTATTGTTGATGATGGGGGAGATGCAACATTATTCATTCACAAAGCTGTTGAATATCAGAAGGATCCGTCTGTAGCAGATAAATCCTACGAAAGTGAAGATTTGAATTCAATATTCTTTCTTCTAAAGAATGAAAATGATAGTAATTGGCAGACAATTGCTGGAAACATTAAAGGTGTTTCTGAAGAGACAACAACAGGTGTTCACCGTTTATACCAAATGGTAGAAAAAAATGAATTGCTTTTCCCAGCCATTAATGTAAACGATTCTGTAACAAAATCCAAATTCGATAATCTTTACGGTTGTAGAGAATCACTGGCAGATGGTATTAAACGTGGAACAGATGTAATGGTTGCAGGAAAGGTCGTAGTTGTGTGTGGTTATGGTGATGTGGGCAAAGGATGTGCACAGTCTATGAAAGGATTTGGTGCTCGCGTAATTATTACTGAAATTGATCCGATCTGTGCGTTGCAGGCTGCCATGGAAGGATTTGAAGTTACAACTCTGGAAGATGCTTTAGAAGAAGGTGATATTTTTGTTACTGCTACTGGTAACTGTGATGTTATTACAACTGAGCACATGCAAAACATGAAAGATCAGGCAATCGTCTGTAATATCGGTCATTTTGATAATGAGATCCAAGTTAACAAACTTTATGCTCTTCCAGAAATTAGAAAAGTTGAGATAAAACCTCAGGTTCATCAGATTTTCTTCCAGGGTGGGAACTCAATTATTCTCCTATCGGAAGGAAGACTTGTAAATCTTGGTAATGCTACAGGTCACCCGTCTTTTGTAATGAGTAATTCTTTTTCAAATCAGGTACTAGCTCAGATCGAACTTTGGCAAAATGAACATGAGAATAAAGTATACATTCTTCCAAAACAACTTGATGAAGATGTAGCCAGATTCCATCTTGAGAAATTAGGAGTAAAACTTACAGAACTTACAGATAAACAATCTGAGTATGTCAATATTCCCAAAGATGGACCATACAAATCAGAACATTATAGATATTAAATAAATTCAAATTCAGGAGAATTTCGTAGAATGAAAAAGATCATTAATAAGATCGAAGACAAAACTGCAGTTATTGGTATTGTAGGGCTTGGCTATGTTGGCTTGCCCATGGCAGTTACGGTTGCCAGAAAGGGTTATAAAGTTATTGGAGTGGATGTGAGCGAATATGCAGTAACTCACGTTAATGCTGGTGATAATTATATTGGTGATGTAGATGATGCCGAACTTAAAACACTTGTTGAAAAAGGTATGCTTAAAGCAACATTCGATTATACTGAGATGAAGGATGCAGATGTTATTATGATAGCTGTTCCAACACCTCTTGATAAATATCAACAACCAGATTCTTCTTATGTGCGTTCATCAGTAAATTCCCTTGCAGAAAATGTTTCAAAGGGGACTCTTGTAATATTGGAAAGTACAACTTATCCAGGTACAACCGAAGAGATAGTTGCTCCTGCCTTTGAAGAGAAAGGTTTTACTGTGGGAGAAGATATTTTTGTGGCGTTCTCACCAGAGCGTGTAGACCCGGGTAATAAGGATTACAAAACAAGTAATACACCAAAAGTTGTTGGTGGTATGACAGATAATTGCAATAAAATTTCAGAAGTTTTTTACAATTCGATTTTAGATGCTCCAATCCATCTTGTTTCAACACCTGCGATTGCTGAGATGGAAAAAATATATGAGAATACATTCAGAAATATTAATATCGCTTTAGCAAATGAGATGACCATTCTTTGCGAGAAAATGGATATTGACATTTGGGAAGTGATAGAAGCAGCTAAAACCAAACCTTACGGTTTTATGGCATTTTACCCAGGACCTGGAATCGGTGGACACTGTATTCCGCTTGATCCGTTCTATTTAACTTGGAAAGCAAGAGAGTATGGATATCACACAAGACTTATCGAACTTGCAGGTGAAATTAATAATGAAATGCCGCAATTTGTTATTAATAAACTGTCTAAACTTCTGAATAAAAAAGGATTAGCTTTGTCAAAATCAAAGATCCTCCTTTTGGGAGCTGCCTATAAAAAAGATATTGAAGATATGCGTGAATCACCGGTTCAGGATCTTATAGTTTTATTGGAAAAGAATGGTGCACAGTTTGATTATAATGATCCACATGTTCCAACTTTCCACAATGAACTTAATGATAAACATTATGAATCTGTAAATTTAGATAATATGGGAGATTACGATGCAACGATCATTGTAACTGACCATACTGCTTATGATTATGATGATATTATCAAGCGTTCTAAACTTGTGCTTGATACAAGATTTGCCTGCAATGGTAGAAAAGCTGATAATTTAGTTAGAATCTAATTTATAAGGGAACGCTTCGGTGTTCCCATTAATTTATGGCTACTAATAAACCTGTTGAAATTGATGAACTTTTTGGGAATTTAGATCCCGGAGAGGGTGATCTGAAATGGTTTGTTGTTCATACAAAACCAAGATGTGAAAAGAAACTTGCTACATATTCCTTACAATATGAGATAAATTATTATCTTCCAATGATAGACAGTGTACGTGTTTACAAAAATAGAAAAGTTAAATTCACAAAACCGATGTTTCCCGGATATGTTTTTATCAAGTGTAATCAGGAAGGGAAAAGACAGCTTACTATTACCGGTTATGTTGCTTATTGGCTTCCTGTACAGAATCAAATGGAATTAGTTGGTGATTTACAACAGATTCATTCCGGACGTGGATTAGGTGTTGAATTTGTACGTGCAGAATTCCTGGAAGAAGGTACGAAAGTAGAGATTCAAAAAGGACCATTTGCAGGACTTATTGGATACGTGAAAGATCAGAAAGATGTGAAAGAAGTAATTTTGCAGGTAACTCTGCTGCGGCAAGCAGTTTCAGTTTCTGCCCGAGCAGATCAAATTAAAGTGATACGATAGGAAGGTTAAATGAAAATATTAGTAACTGGTGGAGCTGGATTTATTGCTTCCCATATTGTAGATAAATATATTGAACTTGGTCATGAAGTTGTGGTAGTTGATAATTTATCATCCGGTTTTAAACATAATGTAAACCCAAAAGCAAAATTTTATGAGATGGATATTCGCTCGAAAGAGCTGGAACAGATATTTAGAGATGAAAAACCACAGATTGTGAATCATCATGCTGCTCAGATCAGTGTTCCTGTATCGGTTAAAGAACCGGAACTTGATGCAGAAGTTAACGCAATAGGTTTTTTGAATATTCTGCAGAATTGCGTTAAATACAAAGTAAAAAAGGTGATATTCATTTCTTCCGGTGGTGCTGTTTACGGTGAAGCGGAAGAATATCCAACAACCGAGAATTATGATCCCAAACCGCTTTCACCTTATGCAATTCATAAATATGTTTCAGAAAAATATTTGTATTTTTACCATCATCAATATGGTTTAAAGTACACAGTTCTGAGATATGCAAATGTATTCGGTCCGCGTCAAATTCCTCATGGAGAAGCCGGAGTAGTTTCCATTTTTATTACAAATTTCCGAGATAATAAAAAAACATATCTCTATGCTTTTGATGAAGAACCAGACGGAATGATCCGTGATTACGTTTTTGTGAGAGATATAGTTAATGCAAATGTACTGGCAATAGATAGAGGTGAACTCGTAGCTTTTAATATCGGTACCGGTATAGAAACAACAACCGGACAGCTTTATCGAGAAATTGCTTTACAGATGAATATGCAAATAGAACCTGTGCGAGAGGGAGCGAGACCCGGAGATATTAGAAAAAGTTGTTTGAATATTAATAAGGCAAAGAATGAGTTTGGTTGGGAACCAAGGTATTCTCTGTCAGATGGAGTAAGAGAGACAATAGATTTTTTCATGAAGAAAAAATAAGGAGATCGTATGCCGAAAATTGAGGAACTTAACATTAAGCAGATCAAATTACCAAAGAAAAAGATAATTACAGGTGTAATTATTCTGGCAGCGGTAATTTTCTTTGCAACGGGTTTATATACTGTGAATCCGGAAGAAGTAGGTGTTATCCAGAGATTTGGAAAATACCTAGCAACTACACAGCCGGGGTTACATTTCAAGATCCCATTTGGTGTAGATAAGCTTACAAAAGTTAAAGTTAAACTTGTGTTTAAAGAAGAATTCGGATTTAGAACTCTGCAAGCCGGAGTACGTACAAAATATTCTGCACAAAGTTATAACAATGAAGCAATTATGTTAACGGGTGACCTGAATATCGCAGATGTGGAATGGATAGTTCAATACCGGATAAAAGACCCTGTGAAGTATATGTTTAAAGTTAGAAACGTAGAAGAGACAATGCGGGATGTATCTGAATCTGTGATCCGGGAAGTTGTCGGAGATCGTAGTGTGGATGAGGTTATTGTGCTTAATAGAAAAGAGATAGCAGATAAATCTCAACAAATGCTACAAGAACAACTCGATATTTATGAAGCAGGATTAGAGATCGTAACGATCAATTTGCAGAATGTTAATCCACCGGAAGCAGTTCAACCTGCTTTTAATAATGTGAACTCTGCAAAACAAGAAAAAGAAAGGATCATTAATGAAGCTTGGCAAAAATATAACCAAGTTATTCCTGAAGCAGAAGGAAGAGCGAAAAGAACCATTGAAGAAGCTGAAGGATTTGCTGTAAATAGAGTAAATAGAGCCAATGGTGATGCTAATCGATTTATCCAAATGTATAATACATATCGCTATTCCAAAACCGTAACCAGAAAAAGACTCTATCTGGAGATGATGGAGAAAGTTCTTCCAAAGGTTGAAAAAAAATACATTATTGACGATAAAGCGAATAATGTACTACCTCTCTTAAATCTTGGACAAGGAGGTAAATAAAATGAAAATGAAATTAAACTATATACTAATTTTCATTGCACTTATCTTACTATTAAATGCCTTTTATGTTATAGATGAAAGACAGCAGGTGATCATCACTCAGTTTGGAAAACCTGTTGGTGATGCAATAACTACTGCCGGATTACGCATTAAGATACCATTCATTCAAAAAGTGCATTATTTTGATAAACGAATATTGGAATGGGATGGAGAAGCGAAACAAATTCCAACATCGGATAAACGATATATTTGGATCGATACATTTTCTCGCTGGCAGATCGTTGATCCATTGAAGTTTTATGAGACAACACGTTATGAAGGCAGCGCACACGGTAGATTGGATGACATTATCAGTGGAACAACACGTGATGTGATTAGTTCTAATAAATTACTGGAAATCGTAAGAAGTTCCAATAGAGAAATGACGTTTACTTCCGAATATACAGATAGTAAATTGGAAGATGATATCCTGGAAAATATCATTAATGGTCGTCAGGTTATTGCAGATTCTATCTTTGAGCTTTCAAAAGTAAAAGTTGCAGAATATGGAATCAATTTGATTGATGTTCGGATAAAAAGGTTGAACTATAATCAGGAAGTTCAAGGGAAAGTATTTGAGAGAATGATCTCTGAAAGGAATAAGATCGCAGAAAAATATCTGTCAGAAGGAAAGGGTAATTCTTCTGAGAT
>DAOUTP010000002.1 GCA_030626645.1 Candidatus Cloacimonadota bacterium | reverse complement strand
TATGATGGTGTGATCTTTGATGTGGAAGCAAATTATTATATCAGTGAATATGAAGATAAAATTGAAAGTGTAAACATTCCAGTTACAGAAGAATATTACTATGCCTCAGAAGATTCTATCGGAATTAGAGAATATGATGCAAGCTTGACACTTAATGCAGGTAAGGCAAGACACCAAGGTTTAGAATTAAGTACAAAATTAAAATGGATGAATTTTGATGTAGCAAGTTCACTTACACTTTCTTCTAACCGTTGGATAAGTATGAATGTTGATGAAATATTCAGTATGGATTCTGAAGAGATGATTGATAAAGTAGTTCCATTTTCTCCTGAAACTATGGCAAATGGAGCTTTAGGCTACACATTTAATAATTTGCCCTTGGATGGGAAAATGCGGATTGGGGTAACAGCGAAATACTGGGATGGATATTATGCAAATTACGAAAATGAGTATTATAGTAATTATATATATGATGGTTCTGATTTCGTAGCAGATACAACTTCTGTAACAAGTTCTAAGTTACCTGAATTTCTTGAATTCGGAGCCAACATAAAATATGCTTTTAAAATAAATGGAATGGATGCCTCATTAAAACTAGCTTTCAATAACATCCTAAATGAAGATGATAATTACCTTTCTGCTCGAGTTGCATCTGATTACAATCGTGGATATTTTGATGACGATGGAGATTTTCAGGATGATTATCTAACCGGAAATAGATATATGTATTTAACTCCAGCTCCATTGTTCAGCTTGTTTGTAACTATGGAAATAAAGTTCTGATTTTAATAATAAAAAAAGGAGCTGAGAATTTTCTCAGCTCCTTTTTTTATTTCTCAAACGATTATTTCTATTCTTTTGGGGATGGCTTCTTACTCTTTTCAATCAGCTCTTCAATTATTACTTTCACATTATCAGCTTTAAAGATCGGATAAAAATCAGTAACATAATCTCTTACTATATTCTCCAGACCTTTATTTTTCTTAATCACTTCCTTATTGAATTTAACCGTAATTGTAATCTTATTGATAACTGTAACAATTGATACTATTGGAACTTCACCAATAATATTGCCCAGATACTGTGGAAGAGTTTTATCTAGTTCAATGAGACCTTTGAGTAATTGATAGATCTTAAACCCTAAATATCCAATACCAGATATTATTAGGAGAGTAAAAAACTTTTTGAAAGTCTTAATCATTATCTTCTCCCCGATGAATATCTTATTTACGTAAAATCTATCCGCCTTTATTTAAGGAGGATCACCTTTTTGATGCTTGTATAATCACCGCCATTATTTTCAATACCAGACTCAAAGAAATAGATTCCGCTGGAAACCTGGCTGTTATTATCATCAGTACCATTCCAACTAACATGATGTTCGCCAGCTGAAAGATTTTCATTAACTAAAGTTCTAATCTTTTCGCCTTTAATGTTATAAACATTTAATGTAACACGGCTATCACTTTTCAAATTAAGATATGCTGTTGTTTGCGGATTAAATGGGTTTGGATAACAACCAATGAATTCTGAATTGGCATTAACTGTATTTTCATTGAAAGAAACTTCATCAATTAGATCTTCCGGAGTTCTTGGATTGATCCCATATTCATCATAGCCGTAATCAAGACAGCCTCTGATAATTGCCCACTCCATTCCTAAAACAATTACAATTTCAGGTGTTACGGAATCCAAATAAAAAAAGCCGTCATCGATCTGACACGGAGTTGCAGAAATATCTGTAACATACCATTCTCCATAATTAGTTTGTTCTTGTGTTACAACAACATCATGAACTTCAACAAGGCAGCCTTCGTATTGCTCTGCAGTTGCAGCATCTACAAGATCTGCAGTTTGTACAACCAATGATACCGGTATAGGATTGCCGGAACTCAAAAGCGATACACTAATGAAGGTATCTTCATAACCGGAAATTTCAGTAAAACCAAAATACTCTCTTACTGTTCCTGTTATCTCCACTTCATCACCAGCAACTAATGTTGTGTCACCAGCCATAAATACATATACCCCACTCCAGGGATCACCTTCTGCCATTTCAATATAAAAGTTATCTTTATAACCTGAGAATCCAACACCAGTTACAATCCCTATTACTGTTACTTCTTCATCTTCTACGGGAGATGGATACGTTCCATCTGGACCAGCAACAGTTGTGTATTGGATATCGTAAATTGTGGTTGCAAATACAAAAGAAACAACCATTGTAAAAACTAAAATTCCTAAAATCTTTTTCATAATGCTCCTCCAATTACTTTGTTTAATTTATAAACACCGTATAATCTTGTTAAGATTATTATTATGTCAAGAGTTTAATTACAATCCAAATAATTAACTTAAATTATTTATGACATTAAAATACTTGACACTTGTTATCAAACTCAAAATCTTGCTTCTGTAACTAATCAGGGATTAGAAGAAATTGAGTTTTAATAACAATTTTTTGAGGAGACATAAATGAATAATGAAACTGATAAACAAAACCTTTTCGAATTAAACATGACACAATTAAATAAAATCGCCAAAGAGCTAGAATTAGATGATATAAAGGGACTAAAGAAACAAGAACTGATCCATCGAATATTTGAGATAGAAGCTACTCAGGAAGGATTAGCTTTTGTATCAGGATGTTTGCAAATTGTCGATGATGGATATGGCTTTTTGAGATTTAAAAAAAACAATTACACACATGGGAGAAATGACATCTATGTCTCAAGCTCACAGATCAAAAGATTTGGATTAAAGAAGGGACATGTTATTTCTGGTCCTGCACGAGCACCAAAAGATGAAGAAAAGTATTTTGCATTGATCCGAGTTGACTCAGTTAATTATGAAGATCCCCTTGTAGTACTTGAAGTAAAAAGATTTGAAAAACTTACACCCTATTTTCCGGAAGAAAAATTGAATCTTGAGACTACTCAGAAAAATGTGTCTTCAAGAATAATAAATCTGTTTACACCAATTGGAAAAGGGCAAAGAGGCATGATCGTTGCTGCACCAAGAACTGGGAAAACCGTGTTAATGCAGAATATCGCAAATTCAATTCTAACAAATCATCCTGAAGTTTATCTTATTGTATTACTGGTAGATGAAAGACCAGAAGAAGTTACTGAGATGAGAAGAATATTAATTCCGCAAAATTCAGAAGTAGTGAGTTCTACATTTGATGAACAACCCCAAAATCATATCCAAGTAGCTGAAATGGTTATTGAAAAAGCAAAAAGAATGGTTGAATTAGGTCATGATGTTGTTATCATGCTTGATAGTATTACACGTCTTGCACGTGCTTTTAATATGGCACAACCTTCAAGCGGAAGAGTACTATCCGGTGGTCTTGATGCCGGCTCACTTCACAGACCAAAAAAATTCTTTGGTGCTGCCAGAAATGCATTGGAACAAGGCAGTCTTACAATAATTGCAACTGCATTGGTAGACACTGGAAGTAGAATGGATCAGGTTATCTTTGAAGAATTTAAAGGTACAGGTAACATGGAACTTGTTCTTGATAGATCAATTAGTGACTATAGAATGTATCCGGCTGTTGACCTTGTTAAATCCGGTACAAGACGTGAAGATCTTCTATTATCTAAAGAAGAAGTACAGAGAATGTTCGTTCTTCGTCAATTCCTTAAGGGAATGAGTCCATTGAAAGGCATTGAAATGCTTAAGAATAAAATGTTGGCTACTAAAAACAATGAAGAGTTATTACAAAAAATGAGCCGTTAAATGGAATTACTCGCACCTGCCGGTGATATAAATAAGTTAAAATATGCTGTTTATTATGGTGCTGATGCTGTTTATGCAGCTGGAAATAATTTTGGACTGAGAGCTAAAAGCACAAATTTTCCAAAAACTCACTTAAGGGACGCAGTTGATTTCTGTCATAAGCATGACTGTAAAATTTATATAACAGTAAACATTTTTGCCCACAACTCTGATATCGAGCAGTTACCTGAATATTTAACTTTCCTACAAAAGATAGGTGTAGATGCACTTATAATCTCTGATCCGGGTGTGTTCTCCTTAGCAAAAGAATTTGCCCCAGATGTTAATATTCATATCAGTACTCAAGCCAATGTTACTTCCTGGAAAGCAGTTGACTTTTGGTATAAACTTGGAGCAAAACGAATCATTCTTGCACGTGAATTGGGTATCAAAGAAATTACAGAGATCAAAAGGAGAGTGCCCAATATAGAGTTGGAGATGTTCGTTCATGGTGCAATGTGTATGTCATATTCCGGACGATGCTTGATCAGTGCGTTCCTAAATAATAGAAGTGCAAATCGTGGGCTGTGTACACAGCCTTGTAGATGGGAATACAACCTTGTTGAAAAATCACGACCGGGTGAATTCTTTAAGATCGAAGAAGATGAAAGAGGTTCTTACTTTTTCAATTCCAAAGACCTGAACTTGATTAAACGAATCCCTCAGATCATAGAAGCTGGTATTGATAGTATAAAAATAGAAGGACGCATGAAAAGTTTGTATTATGTTGCTGTTGTTACACGAGCATACAGAACAGCTATAGAAGCTGACAAGAACATAGTTTCTTCCAATGTTCTGGATGAACTTGATAAGGTCAGTCATAGAAATTACAGTGAAGCATTTTTTGATAAATTTGATTCATCCGAAACTCAATATTACGGATCTTCTGCATATATTCGAGATTATCAATTTGTGGGTGAAGTTCAAAAGGTTGAAGGAACTTCTGCATTTATTTCGATAAAAGCAAAGTTCTGTATTGGAGACGAGATCGAATTTATTTTCCCTGATAGTAATGATGATTTTAAAATTACTGTTAAAGACATATTTAATGAGGAAAATGAACAGATACAATTAACAAGGCCAAATACAACAATTCGTCTAGACCTTGACAGAAAAATACCGGAATGGGGCATTGTAAGAAAAAAGAATAATGAAGAGTAGTATGAAAAAAAGAATATTTATTTTCAGTCTAATAACAATTTTTATCTCATCAAGTTTTGGTATATTAACTCAAGAAGATCAGTTTAAAAAAGCGAAGACTGAAACTGATGTTAGCGAAATGAAGAATATTTATGAAAAAACGTATGAAGAAGATCATGATTCATTCTTTGGTCAACGAGCTCTTCTTGAATTAGCAAAATTTAATTTCTTTAAACGCGAATATGAAAATGCAATTTTACTTCTTAAAAAAATTCACCATAAAGAAATATTAGACAAACAATATTGGCTTGCAAAATCATACTTGAAGACAGAAAAATATCAACTTTCAATAGTTTCGAGCCAGATATTTGTGGCAGAATCAGTTGATAATGTAAAGATTGAAAATGCATACTTTCTTATAGCTGAAGCATATTTAGAACAACAAATGTATAAACGGGCATTTAACACGTTGGAGAGCCTTAGAACATCTAAGTATATTAATAATAATATACCTCTACTTCACTATAAAATGGGGATTTGTAAAGAGAAACAGGGAAAATTTGAGCATGCACTTATGTTTTTTAAAAAATTAAAACAGGATTTTCCTTATCATCAATATTGTTATCTCGCAGAAGATAGAATTTACAATCTCCAGAAAAATGATAAACTTGATATTGAGCTATCTGAAATCAACACATTCAGAAAAGAAGAATCTGTAGAAGAAACGAAAGCTGCAACTGGACAGGATTTGAAAATCTATCTTCAAGTAGGTGCATTCGGTTCGAAAGAGAATGCAGAAAAATTTGGAAAGAAAGTCAAAGTTATCGGATTTAAATATATTGTTTTTTCAAAGATCAAGGATAACAGTAAACTCTATATTGTTGCTGCAGGGCCTTTTGATGAAAATGATGATTTGAAAAAAGCAATTCAGAAATTAAAAAAAAATGATATTAATTCCTATGTAATAAAAAAATACTGATCAATAGAATATGAAAACAAAGAAACTAACACCAATGCTTAAACAATTTATTGCCATCAAAGAGCAGCATCCCGATAAACTATTACTATTTAGAATGGGAGATTTCTACGAAACTTTCTTTGAAGATGCAAAAACAGCATCAGAGATTCTGGGTATTACTCTTACTGCTAGAAATAAGAAGGCTGATGATCCAATCCCCCTTGCAGGATTTCCATATCATGCTTTGGATAATTATCTTGATAAATTGGTAAAACAAGGTCATAAGGTTGTTATCTGCGAACAGATTGAAGATCCTAAAAAAGCAAAAGGTTTAGTAAAAAGAGGAATTACTGATATTATAACTCCTGGTTCCATTATTGATGATAAATTTATCGATTCAGTGGATCATAATTATCTAGGCGCTATTTATCAGGAACAAAAGTCTAATATCATTGGATTTGCTATTATCGATGCTTCGACTGGAGATTTTCTATTCACTGAATTAGAAAAAGATGAATTGAAAAATGAACTGCTCAGATTGAAACCTTCTGAAATAGTTGTACAGGATGACAACAACGAAGAAACCCTTAACTCGCTTAACATAGAATATGAGCCCACAATAACCGTTTTTGATAGTTGGTATTTTGATCCGGAAGAAGCTGAACGTGCGTTACTAAATCATTTTGGAATAACTTCATTAGAGGGGTTCGGCGCACAGAATAAATTATTTGCAACAACAGCTGCCGGTGCAGCACTTTCCTACTTGAAATCACTAAAGAATAATGATTTGAAGCATATCGGTAATATGCGATTTTATTCCATAAAGAATTATATGCAGGTTGACGATGTCTCACGTAGAAATCTGGAATTAATAAAATCTATCCGGTATAATAGCTCTTTCGGAAGCCTGATCTCGATTTTGGATGAAACCGAAACTCCGATGGGTGCGCGTAAACTTCGTGATTGGTTATTAAATCCTTTGTTGGATAAAGAGAAAATTGAATTGCGGTTAAATGCCGTTCAAGAGCTGAAAGACAATTTTTCTCTCACTACTGATATTCGTGAATTGTTTAAAACAATTGGAGATCTAAGTAGAATTCTGGGTAAGATCGGGACTAAACGGGTGAATCCCCGCGATGCCATCGCATTGAAGAATTATCTGAAAACCGCTTCCATACTTTCTGACATGTTAGATGAATTTGAGAATGAATTCCTTACTACATTGAAAAAAAATATTACAGATTATTCCAATATTACCGAGTTGATCAATAAAACGATAATGGAAGAAGCACCCATTCTAATTACTGAAGGGAATATCATCAAAAATGAATTTAACTCTGATCTTGATGAATTGCGTGAAGTAAGCAAAAATGGAAAAGGATGGATCGCCAAACTTGAAAATGAAGAAAAGAAAAAAACAGGCATTTCTTCCTTAAAAGTTAATTATAACCGTGTCTTCGGTTACTACATTGAAGTTACCAGCAGACATAAAGATAAAATACCCGAGCACTATATTAGAAAACAAACATTAGTAAATTCAGAACGTTATATTAGCCCGCAATTAAAGGAATATGAAGCAAAAGTTTTGGGAGCGGAAGAGAGAATAAAAAATCTGGAATATGAACTGTTTATTGATATTAGAGAAAAACTGTATAAAGAGATCGAACCGATACAAAAGTATGTAGAAGTTGTAGCCATTATTGATGTCTTGGCTAATCTTGCTCAACTTGCTTATAAAAATAATTATGCAAAACCTGAATTTAATAATGAAGGATTTGTTGATATAAAACAAAGTCGTCATCCGGTTATTGAAAAATTATTAAAAGGTGAAGAATTCATCCCAAACGATATTTATCTGAACAACAAAGATAATCAGATATCTTTGATCACAGGTCCTAATATGGCAGGTAAATCTACATATCTCCGTCAAGTTGGACTATTGGCGATCATGGCACAGATGGGAAGCTTTATCCCTGCTGCAAGTGCAAATATGCCGATCTTCGATAAAGTTTTTACTCGAGTAGGAGCTTCTGATAATTTGGCAATGGGGCAAAGTACATTTCTAGTGGAAATGTTAGAAGTAGCTAACATCCTTAATTCTGCAACTCCTAATTCATTGATTCTGCTTGATGAGATTGGTCGCGGAACCAGTACATTTGATGGATTAAGCCTTGCCTGGTCAATTATTGAATATATTCATAATAATCCTAAAATATCTGCAAAAACTCTTTTTGCGACTCATTATCATGAATTAACAGAATTGGAAAATATTCTTCCGAGAGTAAAGAACTTCAATATTGTTGTAAAAGAATGGAATGATAAGATCATTTTTTTAAGAAAGATAGAACGTGGATCAGCTGACCAAAGTTATGGTATTCAAGTTGCTCGTTTGGCAGGAGTACCGGAGAAGGTTATTAAAAGAGCAAAACAAATCCTGCATAATCTTGAAGAACATGAAATCAGTCCTCAAGGACTTTCCTCAACTGCAAAGAAACAGCTTTCCAATTACCATACTAATCAATTGGATATTTTTGATGCGATCATTGAGAAATCCGAAGAAAAGAATGAAATCTTGGAAACTATAAAAAAATTAGATGTTAATAAACTTACACCGATAGAAGCGATCAATAAACTTTCTGAATTAAAGAATAAATTGTAACTTGGAGTAAGAATGATATTAGTAAGCGCATGTTTGGCAGGTATAAAATGTCGTTATGATGGGAAGGATAATGCGAATAATAAAGTGATGGAGCTGGTAAAAAATGGCATCGCTATTCCTGTTTGTCCCGAACAACTAGGGGGTTTGCAGACTCCACGAATTCCAGCAGAAATAACAGAAGATAAAGTTCTAAATAAAAAGGGTGAGAACGTAACTTCACAATTTAAGAAGGGTGCAAGAGAAACTCTACGTATAGCCAAATTAGTTAACTGCCATAAAGCAATCTTAAAACAAAGGTCTCCATCTTGTGGATACGGCAAAATCTATGATGGATCTCATACAGGTAAGATTATTGAGGGGATAGGCTTAACAGCTCAGTTATTATCTCAAAAGGGCATCATAATACTTACAGAAGAAGACGTGTAACAAATAAAAAAGCCGAGATTGAATTTTCATCTCGGCTAATCTTTTTATAATTTACGATTATTATTTATTTACCTTTTTTCTTATGTCTATTTTTACGAAGTCTCTTTTTGCGTTTGTGATTTGCTATTTTATAACGCTTTCTTTTTTTTCCGCAGGGCATTCATCCTCCAATGCTATTTCAATTTGTCGTGGTTAGCTTCGTTTACTTCTTCTTTGAAAGCTCTTGAAAATTTAAATGTAGGAACAATACGTGCTGGAACTTCTACTTTTTCATCAGTTTTTGGGTTGCGCCCTATACGAGCTTTGCGTTCTTTAAGTTTAAATGTACCAAATCCTCTAATCTCAATATGCTTTCCATCTTTCATTGAATCTTTCACTGAATCTAAAAATGCATCAACTGCAAGTGCTACGTCTTTACGGATAATTCCAGTCTCTGCTGAAATAACTCTTACTAAATCTGCTTTTGTCATAATTCATTACTCCTTATTAATTTATCATCGGTACTCTTTGTTCTGGAAGAGCTTTTATCTGTCAAGAACTTTCTCTGTAACTTTGTGCATTGTGGTATTTTAGCAATATCTTACTCTATAATATGAAATTAAGAAAAGGGTAAGTTATTACAAATATTATCTTCGAATTTAAAGAAGAAAATATCCATAAACATCACTATTCAAGCCTGTAATAAACGTTTGACTATAGGTAATTATTCATTGACAGTAAAAAACTCATTATTTATTTGGATAAACTTAAAAGGTATAGAGGTAGAGGTAAAATGATATGAAAATAGTAAAATTTGCACTTATCGGTTGTGGTAGGATTTCAGATAAACATTTTGAAGCAATTGAGCAAATTGAAAGTGCAAAAATTATTGCCTGTGCAGATATTATTAAACAACGTGCAGTTGATTCCGCAGAAAAATATAAAATTAAAACTTATTATACTGATTATAAAGAAATGTTAGATAAAGAAAGTGTAGATGCTGTATTAATATGTACTCCAAGTGGTATGCATCCACAAATGGGGATAGAAGCAGCTAATAGAAAGATCAACGTACTCACTGAAAAACCAATGGCTATAGACTTAAAATCTGCAGATGCACTTGTAAAAGCTTGTGATGATAATCAAGTTGAGCTTTTTGTCGTGAAGCAGAACCGTTTGAATCCATCCATTCAATTACTCAAGAAAGCGATTGATAAAGGAAGATTTGGAAGATTATTTAGTGCCAATGCAACAGTACGTTGGACTCGTCCTCAAAGTTATTATGATCTGGCAAAGTGGCGTGGGACATGGGAGTTTGATGGTGGGGCTTTTATGAATCAAGCTTCTCATTATTTTGATCTTATTCAATGGCTTATGGGACCGGTAGAATCCGTTATGTCGTTTACTTCTACTCTTAACCATAACATAGAAACTGAAGATATGGGAACAGGGATCATTCGTTTTAGAAATGGCGCTTTAGGTACGGTGGAAGTCACAATGAACACATTCCCAAAAAATCTTGAAGGTTCTATAACGATAATGGGTGAGAATGGGACTGTGAAAATAGGCGGAATTGCTGTTAATCAAATAGATTATTGGGAATTCAAAGATTATGACGATGATGATAAATTGATTCAATCCGCAAAAACCGACCCTAAGAGTGTCTATGGTTTTGGACATCTTGGTTACTTGCAGAATGTTGTTGATGCTCTCCGAGGTGAAGATAGTCCAAATACTGATGGTAGAAGTGGTAGAAAATCACTAGAATTAATTTTGGCTATGTATCAATCGTCAAAAAATGGGAAGAAAGTAGCTCTTCCACTAAGATAATAAAAGAGGGATAATTTGTTAGTACAGGAATATTTTAAAACACGTTCAAGACTTATAGAGAAAGCCCTGGATCAATATTTAGCTCCATCAAATGAATATCCTGAACAACTTCATGAAGCAATGCGTTATAGTGTGTTCAGCGGTGGGAAAAGAATGCGGCCAATTCTATTCTTTGCAACATATGAGATGCTTATAGGACGAAAAAACATCAATCGGTTGGAAAGATTAATGCCTGTTGCCTGTGCTTTGGAATTAGTTCATACAGCTTCACTTATTCATGATGACCTACCAAGCGTGGATAATTCATCAGAACGTCGTGGCATTCCAAGTTGTCATGTAAAATTTGATGAAGCAACTGCTATTCTTACTGGAGATGCTTTGATTACAAAAGCTGTTGAACTTCTTACAGAACTTAGTAATAATAAAGTAGCACTTGATTGTATCCATGTACTTACTAAAGCTGTTTCCACTAGAGGTATGATTGGAGGTCAGGCTGTTGATATTTTATCTGCTAAGAAGAAAGTGAATATCAATACACTTCGCTATGTACATCTAAAAAAGACAGGAGCTTTACTTCAGGCTGCTATGGAACTCGCTTGTGTGATCGAAGGGGCTGAAGAAAACCTTACAATAACTCTTAGTAATTTCGCTTTGAATCTTGGTCTTGCTTATCAGATAGTTGATGATATTCTGGATGAGGTTGGAAGTTTCGAAGTTCTTGGGAAAAATCCAGGTGGAGATTCTAAAAGTCACAAAGCAACTTATCCATCTCTTCTAGGGCTTGAGAAATCTAAAATGAAAGCCGAAAAACTCCTTAGAGATTGCTACAATCTTATAAAAAATATGAAAGCAAATGAAATTTTATTGGAATTTGTAAATATTGTTAAAGATCGTTTACCTTAGAATTAAAGATGTCTTTTATTAAGATCATTCGCCCTTTCAATTGCTTGTTCGTGATTCTCTCTGTTTTCTTCGGGGCGTACTACCAATCATCAAGCAACAATATCTATCCGATAATATTTGCTGCACTTTCTGCATTTCTCATTGCAGCTGCCGGTTATGTTATTAATGATTTTTTTGATATTCCAATCGATGTTATCAATCGACCAGATCGAATCTTACCTTCTGGTAAAATAACACCAAAAGCAGCTTATATCTTTTCTGTTGTGCTTTTTATATCTGGTATAACTGCAAGCTATTTTACACAGAATTTCTATTGTGTGATAATTGCTATTGTTAATAGTATTTTATTATTTAGTTACGCAAAGACGTTTAAAATGAGTTTACTAACTGGGAATATACTTGTTGCTTATATCACTGCAAGTACTTTCCTATTTGGCGGACTATGTAATGAGAATGTTAAAAATTCTTTGATCATTGTTATTTTTGCCTTCTTGTATACTTTTATAAGGGAAATTATAAAGGATGGTGAAGATATTGAAGGAGATATAAAACTTGGTGCAAAAACTCTTGCAGTAATGATAGGTAGAAAAAATATTTCTATTGTGTCCATATTTCCTGCTTTATTGATTATCCTTTATACAATATTTCTATTCATGAAAGACATCATTGGTCTAAAAGTTTTTTCAGCTCTTACAATGGGGGTTTCTTTTCCACTTATTATTTTAATTATTTATATTTTAAGAAAAAGTGAAATAAAAAGATTTGCAAACACTTCATCTTTAATGAAGATTGATATGTTAATATTACTAATAATTTTATGGGTTGGTTAATATGAAAGTATATGATAAAATATTGGAACTTGCAAAAAAACGAGCAAATTATTTCTGCCTTTTAGATCCTGATGAATTGCATGCAGATAAAGTAAAGGATTTTGCCCGAATATGTGAAGAGAATGGAGCTGATGGATTACTGGTTGGCGGAAGTATAATGGTGAACAATAAATTTCAGTCGAATTTAAAAATCATAAAGGAAAGTGTGAATATTCCAGTCTTAATATTTCCCGGGATTTTTGATTTTGTATCTCCTCATGCGGATGCTTTGCTTCTTTTAAGTGTGGTTACAAGTCGTAATCCGCAAATGCTTATAGGTGAGCAGGTTCGTGCAGCACCATTAATAAAGCATTATGGTTTGGAAGCCATTGGTACAGCTTATATGATAATCGAATCAGGGAATAGCACTTCTGTTCAGTTTATGAGTGGTAGCCTGCCATTGCCAAGAACAAAAAATGATCTTGCCGTAGCACATGCTCTGGCCGGGCAATATCTTGGAATGAAACTAATTTATATGGATGCTGGAAGCGGAGCAAAATATGCTGCGACCGATGAAATGGTTGCTGCTGTAAGAAAAAATGTTGATCTTCCAATAATCCTTGGCGGTGGGATCAAAACTCCTGAAGTAGCAATACAAAAAGCAAAAGCAGGTGCAGATTTTATCGTAACTGGTAATATACTGGAAGATAATCCTGATCCAAAACTGATCAGAGAATTTGCTGATGCCATTCATAGTATAAAAAGATAATGATAGATATACATACTCACATCCTTCACAACTGCGATGATGGATCAGATAGTCTTAAACTTTCCATCGAACAGATCACAAATATGATCGAAAAGGGTGTTACGGATATTGTGCTCACGCCACATTATATGAATAGTTATGTTCAAACCGATGCAAAGATCATTGATACACAATTTAAAGAATTAATAAAAACTACTGCGGATTTGAAAGTCAATCTTCATAAAGGTGGAGAGATCTTTTTGAATCCGGGTATTGATGATAAGATAATTAATAAAGAACTTTGTATTGGAGATACTTCCTATATTTTGGTTGAGACAAATATGGGTGAGTTTACGCCTGATATTTATGAGACACTTTTCAATTTAGTAAAGAAAGGACTCCGACCTATTCTTGCTCATCCAGAACGTTATAATTATATAATTAATGATCCTGCCATGGCGGAAGATTTCCTACATAGGAATGTTCATCTTCAGATAAACGCCGGAAGTATACTGGGATTATACGGGTCTAAAATAGCAAAGACAGCATGGCACCTTATTGATAATGGATTTGCTCATTTCGTTGCTTCCGATAATCATTGCAAAACTGATGAGTATTTTCTTCCTTTAGCCAAAGAAGCAATTCACGATAACATTGATAGTTATACTGCTGATCTTTTGACCAAGATCAATCCACAGAGAATGTTGAATAATGAAAAGATCAAATATTTTTATCTGGAAAAACAGAAAGTTGAGAAGAAAGGATTTTTCGAGAAGTTCCTGAGAAAATTATGACAAACAAAATACTAATAACTGGAATTAGCGGTTTTATTGGGCGAAACGTTCTTAGACAATTAATGCAAAGTTATGAAAGTATTACTGCGATAATTCGTCCTGGAACAAAACCTGAGAGAATTAAAGAATTTGTAGATAAAGTTGAATTTGCTGAGATTGATCTTACTGATATTCCTACATTAAAAACGTATCTTGATGAGAATTCTTTTGAGATAATAATTCATATTGGTGCAGTTCGAGGTGGTCGTAAATTTAGTAATTCTGAATATTTCGATGCAAATGTAAATGCAACTGAACAGCTTGTGATCAATGCCAGAGATAATGATTCAAAATTTATTTTCTGTTCTTCTGTTGGTGTGTTTGGTGCAATTCCACTTGAGTTGCCTGCAAATAACTATACAAAAAGGCAAGAAGATAATTATTATCATTTTACGAAGATCAGAGCAGAAGCAATAATCCAGAAATACGTTCTTTACGGATTGAAAGCTGCAATTATCCGACCTTCGATCACTTACGGAACAGATGATTACGGGTTCCCGCATACACTTACAAAATTAATTGATAAAAAGCTTCTTTTCCTACCTGACCAGGATGTGATAATTCATCTTGCAAATATTAATGTGATCACACAATCTTTTATTAAATTGATTGAGATTGATTATCAACCGGGAATCAGTTACAACGTTGCAGACAACCATCCGATTGAATTACATAAACTTGCCGATTTCATAAATAATGAACTAAAGGGAAAACCTTACTCTTCAAAAAGGAATATCAATATTAAATATTTCCAAAAGGGAGAAAAGATCGCCAGTTTCTTCAAAAGTGAACTCTGGAAAGCTCGTTTCCAATTGATCTCAAGACATTGGTATTATGATGTAGGAAATAGCTATATTGATTTGAGTTTGAATGAAACTGATACAATTCCAAATTTCAAGCTTGTAACCGACTGGTACAAAAGTTTGAGATTAAAATAATACGGGAAAGATAATGGCAATTCCGATATTGAAGAACTGGGAAAGATATTTTACTAATACAGATGAAGGTCTTGGCTCATCTTATGAAAGAGTTGTATTAAATAATAAATTAGAATCCATCTGTAGACATTTTAATATTCCATCAGTTCTCGAAGCTCCAAGTTTTGGATTTACCGGATTATCCGGTATTAATAGTATGGGCTTAGCAAAAGGTGAAAAGAAGATAACCCTTGTAGACAATGATAAAAACCGCATCAAGCTGATTGAAAAAATTTGGAAGGAAATGGAACTTCCACTCACAATTGAATATTCAAAAGAATTCAACTCATTGCCTTTTTCAGATAATTCATTTGATCTTAGTTGGAATTTTTCTGCACTCTGGTTTGTAGATGATCTTTCAGGATTTCTTAAAGAATTCACTAGGGTTACGTCACAAGCAATATTGCTGTGTGTCCCTAATAGAAGCGGTTTGGGATATATTTCACAGAAAATTCTTGGGTATAAAGAATTGAAAAAACATCTAAAAGAAGAGAATATATTACCTGGGAACATAAAAAGGGAAATGAAAAATAATGGCTGGATTTTGATCGATAACAATTATATTGATTGTCCACCCTGGCCAGATATTGGTATGCCGAAAGAAAAATTCCTGAAGATTTTCGGATTGGGTTTGCTGATAAAAAAGAAAGAACATATTCCAATGACGATCATGGATCATTATAGTGGTAAAGATCCTGATTTTCCTGAAAAAATGATGTCTCATTTCTGGTTTGAAAAGAAAGCACCTAAACTATTGAAAACCTTTTGGGCTCATCATAAATATTTTCTGTTCATTCCCAAGAAGCAGGTTATTGAATAATGAAGAAGAATAGTCTTAATTGGATAGTCGGGATAGCTCTTGGAGCTATTTTCCTTGCTGCCTGGATACGCATTGTAGACTGGCAGGAATTCCTTAGCTATTTCCATGAATTCGATCTCAAGATGGTTCTAATCTTCTCTCTTTTTTATGTGTTAGCATATTTCTTACGGAGTTTGCGTTGGAGAATTATTTTAAAACCTATCTATAAAATGGGATTTATGGAAAGTTTTTCCATATTCATGTCAGGAATGCTTATTAACTATCTTATCCCGATAAGAGCAGGTGAGATCGCAAAATCTGTTATCCTCAAAACCAGAGAAAATGTGAAAATATCTGATAGTCTTCCATCGATTTTCATAGATAAACTTACCGATCTTTTCCCGATAATATTCATAATGATACTCATCCCGCTTGTATCGGTAAAATTAAATTCAACCCTTTATATAATTATAAGTCTTTTGTTTTTCATTTTCCTTCTATTTATTGGCTTTCTCTTTTTTGCTGTAAGTCATAAAAATAAAGCTATAGAAATTTTGAATTTTTTCTTAAAGCTAATACCCAAAAAACACAGAATAAAATTTGAAGATTTCTTTGTTAATTTTGTTGATGGAATGGCAATAATGCATGGTAGATATGTAGAGAATTGTATTGTTTATCTTCTCACTCTATTTGCTGTTTTATCCGAGGCTATATATATTTATGCAGTTTTCAGAGCTTTTGGCTCTGATGTATCATATATGAAAATATTATTTGGTTATACTCTGATGAATCTCACATATATACTTCCAACTCCGCCGGCACAGATCGGCTCGAATCAATTTATGTGGGTATTGATATTTTCATTTGCTTTGGGTGTGAACGAAAATCTTACAAGTGCAGCGGTTACATTTTCTCATCTTTTAACTTCTATCTGGATATTCCTTACTGGTGGAATTTCCTTGATTGCACTTAAGATTAATTTAAATCAGCTTTTACAGAATAATAATAAGAAGGATTAGTATGAAAAAGAATATTGAAATACTGGAAAAACTTCCTGAAATCAAAAAGAAAATAACCCTAGAGATTGGGAAAGTAATTGTAGGTCAGGATGAAATTATCGAGAAGATGTTAATTGCACTTATTTCAAATGGACATTGCCTCCTGGAAGGTGTACCGGGTTTAGCAAAAACATTGATGATCTCAACAATGGCAAAGGTTCTTGATATGAAATTCAGCAGGATCCAGTTTACACCGGATCTAATGCCTTCCGATATTACCGGAACTGATATTCTGGCTGAGAATAAAGCAGATGGGAAGAGATATTTTGAATACATTAAGGGACCTATTTTCGCAAATATAATACTGGCTGATGAGATAAACAGAACACCTCCCAAAACGCAAGCTGCTTTATTGCAAGCTATGCAGGAATATCAAGTTACTGCCGGTAATAAAACTTTTGAACTTGATAAACCATTTTTAGTATTGGCAACTCAAAATCCTATTGAGCAGGAAGGAACATATCCTCTTCCTGAAGCACAATTAGATAGATTTATGTTCTATCTCAACATTGATTATCCATCTTATGAAGAAGAAAAAATGATCGTAAAGAATGATGCATTTGCTTCATTGAATTCGGTTAGATCTGTAATTGGTGCAGAAGAGATCATTCAAATTCAAAATGCAGTCAAGGAAGTTCCGGTAAGCGATCATGTGCTTGAATTTGCTGTTAAACTTGCTCGTACAACCAGAGCTCAATACGATAATGCACCCGACTATATTAAAAAATGGGTGAGTTGGGGAGCCGGACCTAGAGCTAGCCAATATTTGATCTACGCTGCCAGAAGCAGAGCAGTTTTGCAAGGCAGATTAACTCCAGCAATTGATGATGTGATCAGTATTGCGCAAATAGTACTTCAACATAGAATAATTATATCATTTGCAGCTGAAGCTGAAAGCATGACCCCACAAAAAATAATTAACAGAATCATTTCAGAGTTAAATTAATAAAACTTGTCAAAATTTAATTTAACTTTAGTTTATTTTAAAGTTTGATAATGTGAAATATTAATTGCTGGAATGAGTATAAGCAGTTAATAATTTTATTAATAAAATGAGTCATAAAGTAAAAGGTAAATGGAGGATTGATGAAAGAAGCTGTGCAGAAGTATGAAAAATTAAGTGGTATGCTCTACAAACTTTGCTCAAAGAAAGAAAGGATCAGACGTCAATGTCTTAAACTTGGGCGCATGGAATGTGATCTTTTAAATTATTTAAATCAAATTAAGAAACCAACTTGTATGAATGTACTTTCCAATGAGTTAAAAGTTTCTCACAGTCGAGTTACCAGGATTGTAGATACTTTAGTTATGAAAAAGCTGGTTAAAAGGTATCCATCTGAAAAGGATCGCAGAAGTTGGTTGGGAGAGCTCACACCCAAAGGAAAAGTTACAATAGAAAATACAATTATTGATTTCTTGAACCTACAGGAAGATATCATTAATAGACTTCCCAAAAATAAAGTTGAAGAGATCTATGAAAATATAAAATTGTATGTTGATGCATATCATGAAGCATTAGATAAGAAAGAAGCTTAATTATGAAACAGAAATCAATAGTTACATTTTTAGACAAAATGGCATTTGATGTTGAATTGAACGGGCATCATTTTACTATTGATGCTGGTGCAAAAGTAGGCGGGGAAGATAGGGGGCCAAGTCCAAAGGGATTAATGTTAAGCGCACTTGGCGGATGTACAGGAATGGATGTTGTTTCTATTTTACGAAAAATGAAAGTAACTGGATATCAATTGAATATTGATGTATCAGGAGAACTTACTGATGAGCATCCCAAAATATATCATACAATAACTATAGAATTCAAATTTGCCGGAAATGATCTTCCTGAAAGTAAAATAAAAAAAGCTGTAGAACTATCTGAAACCCAATATTGTGGAGTTTCCGAAATGTTACGAAAAGCTTCTAAAATGAAAATAATAATTTATGTTAATGGAGAAGAAATATGACTAAGAAAGTGATCATTCTTTCAATTATGATTATTCTGATCATGATCTCTGCATGTGTTGCAGAGGATTCTGAAGGAAACAAAGATAATATCGCATGGTTTACAAATTTAGAGAAAGCCCAGGAAGTTGCTGTGGAAAAGAATATTCCAATCTTTATTCATTTTACCGGTTCTGACTGGTGTGGATGGTGTTGGAAACTTGAAGAAGAAGTTTATTCCAAACCTGTATTCCAAGAATATGTAGCAGAAAATATGGTTATGGTAACTATTGATTTCCCCAAAAAGATTAAATTACCCGCAGAAATTGTAACCTATAATCGGAATTTAGCAACAAAATTTGGAGTTCAGGGATTTCCAACTGTTCAATTATTGAATCCAGATGGGACACCAATTGCTAAAACAGGATATCAAGATGGTGGTGCAGAAAAGTATATTGATCATTTAAAAGAATTGTTAATTAAAAAGTGAAGGAAGGTATTATGAAAATTATTACTGTTGTCATGTTGTTGGTCAGCACTCTTTTGATAGCTGTACCAAAAGCCGAATTAGTTAGAACAGATGCCTTACACGATGCAAATGAGTATGAAACAGAACTTATGCAATTGGAAGAATTATCTGCTGAATTTCCAGAGGATGTAGAAGTCTTATGGAGACTTGCCCAGGTTCATTTTGATATTGCAGATCAGACTGAAGATGAAGAAGTTCATAAAGCTCATTTTTATCCAGGATTTGAAGCTGCAAAGAAAGCTGTTAAAATTGATCCGAATTCTGCCAGAGCAAATCATTGGTATGCTACTCTTATTGGAAAGATCGGGATGCTGGAAGGAACAAAACAGAAGATCATTAATTCTTATGATGTTGAAGAGTACGGATTAAAAGCGATTGAGCTTGATCCAACTTATGATGGCTCATTACATCTACTTGGCAGATGGCATTATGAACTTGCCGATCTTAGCTGGATTGAAAGAACAGTTGCAAAAATCGTATATGAAACTCCACCAAAAGCCAGTTTTGAAGAGTCAGTTGAATTCTATAAAAAAGCAATTGAAGCTAAAGCTGATGAAGTACGTCATTATTTATGGATTGGTAAAGCATTCATAAAACTGAAAAATACTGCTGAAGCAAAAAAATATCTACAAGCAGCTACAGAAATGACTCCGCTTGATGATGCAGATAGGTTAATGCAGAAAGAAGCAGCGGAATTACTTAAAAAATTGAAGTAAAAATATATTTCTCAACTCGACTCGAGTTTTAAACCCGAGTCGGGTTGATTATTGAATCCTATTCTCCCTGATTACTTTCCCATTCTTGATAACAGTTTCAACATTATTCGATCCAAAAAGATACGGCAGATATTGATATGAAGGCATATCCATTATTAGAATATCGGCTTTCATCCCAATTTCAAGGCTTCCAATCTTATCACCCAATTCTAGTGAATAAGCCGCATTTATTGTTGA
This sequence comes from Candidatus Cloacimonadota bacterium, assembly GCA_030626645.1. Classification (GTDB taxonomy): domain Bacteria; phylum Cloacimonadota; class Cloacimonadia; order Cloacimonadales; family TCS61; genus Tenebribacter. Next base: position 6,966 of record DAOUTP010000002.1, on the reverse strand, counting down.
TGCAGTTATCGCTTCAGCTGGAGTCATTTTCATTTGCAAACAGGCAAGTGTTATAACAAATTGCATGCTGTCACAATTGCAGCTTCCCGGATTGTAATCTGTAGCTAATGCAACAGCTAATCCAGCCTCGATCATATCACGTGCTCTGGCATAAGACTTCATTCCAAGAGAAAAGATTGTACCCGGTAGAAGAGTGGCAATCACTCCATAGTCACACATTGCTTTTATCCCTTTATCAGAAGCAGCACCGAGATGATCTGCTGAAACAGCCCCAACTTCACCGGCAAGTTCTGCTCCACCAATCGGTTTTATCTCATCTGCATGCATACGAATTTTAAAACCAAGATCTTTTGCCCGATTCAATATTCTGCGGGATTGCTCAATATTGTAAACATGATCTTCCGTGAAAATATCACAATATTCAGCTAAATTCATTTCTCTAACTTTTGGCATCATTTCATTCATCAATATATCAATATATTTTTCTTTATCATCTTTATATTCTGTTGGGAATTCATGAGCACCGAGAAAAGTTGGAATTATGTCGATTGGCAAATTTTCATCTAATTTCTTAATAACCTTGAGCATTTTGATTTCACTTTCTGTTGATAATCCATAACCACTTTTTGCTTCCAGAGTTGTTGTTCCATTAGAAATTATTTTATTGATTCGTTTTTCTGCAAGCTTATAAAGTTCTTCTTCGGAAGTCTCGCGAACTCCGGTTATACTAGAACGGATACCACCTCCGCTTTGTGAGATCTCAACATATGATTTCCCTTTAATGCGCATCTCAAATTCTTTTTCACGTGTTTGCTTAAAAACCGGATGAGTATGAGGATCTACAAAACCCGGCATCACAACTTTATCTGAAGCATCAATTATCGTGGAAGGATCGTCATATTTTTTTATTATATTTTCAGTTGAACCTACATCAATAATTTTATCAGCTTTTATTGCTATTGCACCGTTCTTGATTATTCCGAGATCATTCATTTCCGATCCTGTTCGGGGACCGTTTGGACCTGCTAAAGTGAGTAATTCAATCGCATTGATAATCAATAAATCAGTTTTCATGAAAACACCTCAATTTTTTTGTAGATTTTATAAATTGTTAAATAAAAGCAAGTGAAATATTAAAATAAACTAACATTTCCTGGTATAAATTTCGTATTAGAATTTAGAGATTCCCAATTCCCGATTTAACGGGAGGAATGACAGAGCATTGAATTCGACTCGAAAGATTCATCGAGTCAAAGTAAATAAAAGGTATCGAGTCGTTGTTCCTTACGACTCGATACGATTTTGTCATTCTCGCGAAAGCGGGAACCCATTTTCTGTGAAACCTGGTAGATGATTGAAAGCCTGCTTTATAAGCACCGTATAACATTTTTATCACTTGACTTGATAGACAAGTTAATTAAATTAGCTGATTGATTTAATAGTAACTTGATTTGGAGATTATATGGCAAGATTGTTTGGCAAAGAATATCATGAACATTCTAATTCATGGTTCTTTAAAAGTTCGCTCATAAGGTTAATGAAAGATGAGTTGATTTACAAAGACTATCTTGATGAAAATAAGAACGTTGTTTTCAGGTTTGAAGCTATTCCAGCAAAAAAGTACATCTTTTCTGTAAAATTTGAGATCCTCTATGATAAAAAAAATGAAAAAATCATAAATCACTCCTGCTCAGAATGCGATGACAAAGAATGCCGGCATTATCTATCCATAATTAAATATGCTTATAATTTTCTTTCCACAGATATGTTGGAAAAGAACACGGTGCAAACATATCATACAAGTTTATTAGATTATAACGAATTTTGGCAGAGAACAGTATTAAATGCGAAGATCGAGATAAGCGATATATACAATAATAAAACTGATAAGTTACGATTCAACATGAAGAGCTATAAACCTCTTTTGATTAGAGTGATAGCTTGCATTTGTGCTGATGGAGATTTTAAAGAAGACGATATTATATTAATTCCGCAAGCAGAAAAACAGATGAAAGCACTTTCATCGGAAGAACTGGAACTACTGAGATTATTATATAAAAATAAATGTTCATTCAGCAGGAAAGGCACATTTTTTACAATCTATAAGCACAAATTCATAAATATTATTAATATCCTCAAGAATATGCAGAACAAAGTTTACATCAAAGAAACCGGTGATAATATCAAATTTTCCGATGATGAATTCCGAATGAATTTTCAGGTAAGTCGATATGAATCTGATAAATATATTCTTAAATTATCCAATGCAGAACAAATCTCTGCCGTTTTTTCCGGGAAGACGACTTATATCTTTGTTAAAAACGTAGTAAATTCTATAAACCTACCGTTTAAAATCAGTATTTCCAAGAAAATATTTTCCGATGGATATATCATTAAAAGAACTGATCTTGTTTATCTCTATTCTGTTGTAGCACGGCAGTTGGGTCTTATGAAATGTTACCTGGATTTTGATGAAGATATTGAAATCCCCGAAGTTCATCATAATACTCCTACAATTACCTATAAATTATTCAAAGAAAATGAGAGAATTATATTAAATGGGATTTTAGATTATTCCAATGGAAATGAGATTCCAATGTCAGCAATTCGTCTTCCTGTAGAACTTGTGCGATATGATCAGGATGAGGAAGTTACCTGGTTTTATATTCCACCACAGATCAAATATGAAATCTTTGATTTTGTGAATAAATTGCCTGAATCTAAAACTCATCGATTAGAAGAAAATTCACAATTAATATTTGAAGGACAGGAAAATATCGATGCGTTAAAGAAAATCATTTTTGAAAATGCAGATCCCTCTTGGAATATTCAGCTTTCGGATGAATTGAAAAAAGAATTTGTTTATAAAGTTGATCTTAAGCCGGTGATAAGAACAAAGCAAACAAAAAGAATAAACTGGTTTGAATACGATGTTGAATACAATTACAAAGATATAAAATTTACACATCAGGAATTAAAGGAGTTTTTTGATACAAAAGAAAAATTCCTGAAATTGGAAGATGGCAGATTGCTTTATTTCGAGAATAAAAGTGCTTTCTTAGAAATTGAAAAATTAATAAATAAAAGTAAGAAAACACCGAGCGAAGCATTTAAACTTTCTATTTATAATCTGCCTTATGTTTATCAGTTAAATACAATTAATAGTGGTATCAAAATTGAGGGAGATTCGTATCTCGAAGAGATGTTTACGGCAATCCTCAAAAGAAAACTTGATGAGCGAACTCCTATTACTTCAATACTTAGACCCGTAATGAGAAGTTATCAGAAAGCTGGATACCATTGGCTGAAAATGTTAGAACGATTTGGACTTTCCGGAATTCTGGCAGACGAAATGGGATTGGGCAAAACAATTCAATCTATATCTGTACTTTCGGATCTTCCTGCTGACTCAAGGTCGTTGATCATTTGTCCTAAAACTCTTCTTTTCAACTGGGCTGCAGAAATCAATAAATTCAATAAAAGTCTTTCTTATATGTTGTATGAGGGTAACCAAAAAGAGAGAAAGAAAATACTGGATAACTTAAATGTTAATCTTCTTTTTGCATCGTATTCAATAATTCAGAACGACATTGACGAGCTTTCCGAGATCGAGTTTGATTATATAATTCTAGACGAAGCACAACATATAAAGAATCCAACCGCTTTACGAACGAAGGCGGTAAAAAAGTTGAAAGCCAAACATCGCTGTGCACTCTCGGGAACTCCAATTGAGAATAACCCAATTGAATTGTGGTCTATATTTGATTTTCTGATGCCGGGTTATTTGCCAAAATCACGCAACTTCATTAATAAGTTTAAAACTGATCCAGCACTTCAAAAAGAAAGTAATGATAAACTTAAAATGCTTGTTTCTCCATTTATTTTAAGAAGAAAGAAGAATGATGTACTTATTGAGCTTCCAGATAAACAGGTACAGCAGGTTTACTGTAAGCTTACACCGGTTCAGGAAAAAATGTATCTCCAGATCCTTGAAGAAGTAAAAAATAGATATCTGGATACAGAAAATGTCGGGAATAGTTATCTCCATATTCTGGCAGCTCTCACCAAATTACGCCAGATTTGTAACCATCCATATCTTGTTGATAAAGATCTAAAAAAGAATGTTGAATTCTCTGGTAAGCTCGAACTCCTGCGTGAAATTATTGTTGATGCTGTGGAAGGTGGAAAAAAACTGTTGATCTTTAGTCAATTTGTACAAATGCTGAAAATTCTGAGGGAGATGTTAAAAGAAGAAAAAATTACCTTTGAATATATGGATGGCTCGATCAAGAACAGGCAAAAGGTAATTGATAACTTTAATAATAACAACAATATTCGAACCTTTCTTATAAGCTTGAAAACAGGTGGTTATGGTTTGAACCTTACAGCTGCAGATACAGTGATAATCGTAGATCCCTGGTGGAATCCAATGGGAGAGAATCAGGCTATAGATAGAGCTCATAGAATTGGACAAACTAAGAAAGTGATGGTTTACAAAATAATTACAAAGGGAACAATAGAGGAGAAGATCCTTGATCTACAACAAAATAAGAAAATGATGTTTGAAAATATAATAGAAGAAGGACAAAACGTAATTAAAAAAATGGATGCAGAACAATTACGTAAACTGCTGGAATACTAAACTCATCCTGCTGTCCTTCTCTCAAGATAGAAGGAACATAAGAGAAGCAAGGAGATGGTAAAACTACTCCCCTTTTAAGGGGAGATACGGCAATTACCGGAGAAGGGTTTTTACAATGTTATTTATAATGGATATAAATCTATAAAATTATGAAATATTATTATTCCGTCACAAAAGATAGAAGGCAAGAACTCAAAATTAAAAGATCAATTTTTATCGCTCATTTGCATTACGTTCAAACAATGCAGGAAGCCAAAGAGTACATTTCTAAAATTGCTAAAGAACATAAAACGGCAAACCACAATTGCTGGGCTTATATTGTGGGGGAGAAGGGAGAAACTTTTCATTCATCAGATGCAGGAGAACCATCAGGAACAGCAGGACAACCAATTCTGAATGTATTAAAGAAACACAATATGACCAATATTGCAGCAGTTGTAACACGGTATTTTGGTGGAGTAAAACTTGGGATTCGTGGTCTGATAGAAGCTTACGGCGAAACGGTTGAAACAGCAATTGAAATAGCACTACTCAAAAAACAGATTAAACTTAGTTCTTTTCAAATTACTTGTGGATATGACCTTGCTGAACAATTAAAATACAAAATTGAACAGTTAAATGCTGAAGTAAGTAACATGGAATATGCTGCAGATGTTACAATAACAATTTCAATTGAAGAACATAATAAAGATGATCTAGAGAAATATCTGATTGAACTGGAAAAAGCCGGGAAGTTGAAAATAATTAGTTTATAAAAAAAAATAGTTGTTCAAACGGAATTGTGATAATGGAGGTAGTTTTTTAAGTAAATTCTAAACACCTCTTTTATCCTTCTCCCAAATTATTTTATGCAGTTGTAATTGCATACGTATTGAAAGCTTGTCTTCAATGATCCATTTTACTAGATTTTGTGGATCAAGCTTGTCTGAAACAGGTGAGAAGAGGATTTCATAATTATCCAATTGATATTTCATTACAAAATCTTTTGCCCAATTATAATCAAAATTATCTGATAGTACAAATTTGATCTCGTCTTTTTCTTGATCAATAAACTCAAGATTTTCCAGCAAGAAACTGTTTTCTTCACCACTTCCAGGGCATTTTACATCAACTATTTTGATAACATATTCAGGAACATCCTTAAGTGATAATGAGCCATTTGTTTCTAACAGAATATTGTATCCATTTTTATGTAGCGACTCAAAAAGTTTATGAACTTCTAATTGCAGAAGTGGCTCACCACCGGTTATTTCAACTAATTTTACAGGGTCGTATTCTTTTACTTTTGTAATGATATCATCTGTAGAAAGTGTAACCTCACTTTCATAACTGTAAGTTGTATCACAATATTTACAGTGTAAATTACAACCGGCTAATCTAACGAAAATACAAGGAAGTCCGGCATAGGTTGATTCACCCTGGATACTGTAGAATATTTCTGATATGTTTAACATCTTTTCAACACAGAGCCACTGGGACACAGAGGACACAAAAAAGAATGTAGAATGGTAAAGGATATGGCATTCAATACAAAGGTACAAAGAATCAGGAAAAGAATAAAAAAACTACCCTCTGCTCTCAGTGTCATCGTGTCTCTGTGTTTAAGTATATTTTAATATCCATTGATCACTCTTTTCCAGCCTTCTACTAATATGGGAACATTGAAATTAATAAGTATTCCTAATCGCTTGTTGGTTAGTCTTAAATAAGATAGGAGTTGTGCTTTATGAATTGGTAGAACCTTTTCAACTGCTTTTAGTTCTAAGATTAATTCATCTTCCACCAGAATATCAATAATATAATCTGAACCAACAGGTTCATTTTTATAGAAAATGGGAATTTTAACTTGTCTTTCATATTTAATTTTTCTTAGCTCCAATTCCTTACATAAGCAATATTCATAAACGCTTTCCAATAAACCTGGACCCAACTGTTTATGAACTTCAATTGCAGCATCAAGAATTTGTTTACTTATTTTATTTAGTTCATCCAATGTCATTTCATTTCCTTTTCCTATGATTATTCTCTGTGATCTTTGTGCCTTTGTGTCCCTGTGTTGATCTTCATGCTTTTACTCTAATTATTTTACTGTGACCTTTGTGCCTTTGTGTCTCTGTGTTGATTTTCATGCTTTTCCTCTAATTATTTTACTGTGACCTTTGTGCCTTTGTGTCCCTGTGTTGATCTTCATGCTTTTCCTCTAATTATTTTACTGTGACCTTTGTGCCTTTGTGTCTCTGTGTTGATTTTCATGCTTTTCCTCTAATTATTTTACTGTGATCTTTGTGCCTTTGTGTCTCTGTGTTGATTTTCATGCTTTTACT
>DAOUTP010000036.1 GCA_030626645.1 Candidatus Cloacimonadota bacterium | reverse complement strand
TGAATTCGGTGTAGAAAATAATCTTGATTTATATACCCTCGATGCAGCCCACATGATGGGTATAGTTGAGCCACCTGAAAAACAACTTGAATGGAGTTTAAAAGCACTGAAAATTGCTGAAGAGACTTCCGACACAAATTGCAAAGGCTGGCTGGGTTCACTTTACAACAATATCGGTTGGACATTCCATAATCTAGAAGAATTCGACAAGGCACTAATTTACTTCCAAAAAGGTTATGAATGGAGAATAGATGCAGGAGATGAGAAAGGTGCAAGAATTGCAAAATGGACAGTTGGAAGATGCTTGCGTTCACTGGAGAAATATAATGAGGCATTGAAATTACAGAAAGAAATTCAAACTGAGCTTGAAGAGAACAATTTACCGAATGACGGTTATGTCTTTGAAGAATTAGCTGAACTTTATTTACTTAAAGGTAATAAAAAGCAGGCAAAAAACAATTTTAAAATGGCTTATGATGAATTATCAAAAGATGAATGGCTGGTTAGAAATAATCCTGAAAGATTGAACAGGTTAAAAAAGTTGGGTAATCAATAAATGAAAAATTATATTCATTTTTTTTCTTTTAGGAAGAGAAAAATATGAAAGTTCTTGTCAGAGAAACGGGCTTAGTAAATTAATCGCATATGAAAAAGAAAAAAGTAAGAAGGTCTTGGTTATATAATGAATACGATTAACAAAATAATTACCGATAGTTTAATGAAAGAAAAAAAAGATAGAGATAATAGCTCTAGAGAGTTCAATACAATAAAATTTTTCCTTGGAATTATTGCACTTGCGATCATCGTAATTTTTCTTCGAGAGTTGAAAACAATATTTATTCCACTTACATTCGCGATCTTCCTATCATTTATGTTCCAGCCGTTGAACCGTTTTTTATACAGCAAGAAGATTCCAATTATTGTGAATATATTAGTAATTGTAATTATAATTCTCATCTTATTTACAGTTTTAGGAACGATTGTGTACACAAGTGTTTCTTCTTTCGTTACGGATTTCCCGAAATATGAGAAACAGCTTACGACAATGATCTCGGGCGTGATCACTACTTTAGAGATTCCAATGGAACAAGTTACATTCTATTTACAGAATAAAGTTAATTGGCTGCAAATGGCAGATAAATTATCACTGTCAAAGATCGTTTCCGGCACAATGGGTAACTTCATAGATTTTTTTATCAAGCTTTTACTCACAGTTGCATTCATGATCTTCATAATATTAGAAAGAACAAAAATGTTTAAAAGTGTTGGAAAAGTAGTTACTGAAGATGAAGCGAACCATTTTGGTGATGTGTTAAATAATATTGAAAAACAGATAAAAACCTATGTGGTAAATAAAACTCTTATAAGTTTGGTAACCGGATTTATCAGCATGTTTTTCATAGCAATATTCGGTATTGATTTTGTTGTTATGTCCGGATTGTTGATATTTATACTAAATTATATTCCTAATATCGGATCAATATTTGCTTCAGCATTTCCTATCATAATTTGTTTTATCCAATACGGTTTTAGTTGGCAGCTTATTGCGATCTCAGTTTCTCTAATTTCAACTCAAATGATCATGGGAAATATTATCGAACCAAAAGTTATGGGAACAGGATTGAAGTTATCACCGCTCATCGTGCTTATTTCTTTGATATTCTGGTACTGGGTCTGGGGTCCGGTAGGCATGATCCTGGCAGTTCCTATCACTTCAGCTATCAATCTTATTTTAAAAGGAATTCCTTCCATGAGAGTTGTTTCTGCTGTGATAAGCTCAGATTAATTTATGCCAATTACAATTGATGATATAATCAATGGAAGTTTAGCAGATAATTCCAAACTGAATATCCATGATAGAGTAATTTCAATTAATGGGAATGAAATAAACGATTTTCTTGATCTTCAATTTTATACAGCTGATGAGATTTTAGAAATAACCTATTTAGATAATTCAGGAATTGAACACAAATTAGAAATACACCAGGATTGGGAAACTTCTGTAGGCATAATTCCTCAGGAACATAAATGCCGTACCTGCGCTAATGATTGCATTTTCTGTTTTGTAGATCAGATGCCAGATAACTTAAGAAAAACGCTTTATATCAAAGACGACGATTTCCGTTTTTCATTTGTATTCGGAAATTTCATTACACTTACAAATTTATCAGATAAAGATATTTCCCGAATGATCGAACAAAAATTAAATCCGTTATATATTTCTGTTCACACAACTAATCCTGTCCTTCATAGAAAAATGCTTCGCTATAAACATGATTTCAACATAATGGAAAAGTTAACGTTTTTAAGTAATAATGGAATTGAATTCCATACCCAAATTGTTGTTATTCCAGGGTGGAATGACGGCAAAGAACTTGAGAACTCTTTAATTGATCTTACTTCTCCTGAATTAAATACACTGTCAGTGGGAATCGTACCAGTGGGATTATCAAAATTCCGTAATTCGTTAACTCAACTGTTTCCTGTTAATTCAAAGCAAGCCGCTCATATTTTAAGATTATCTTCAGAATTTCCACGAACCTATTGTTCTGATGAAATTTATTTGTTGGCAAATGAGAAAATCCCTCCTGAAAATTTCTATGATGGTTATCCTCAATTGGAGAATGGAATTGGAATGATTCGATTACTTCTGGAGAATTGGAAGATTAACAAGCACGATTTCATTTCTGATATCCAAGAAATAAACGAACAGATCGTATTCATTACAGGTAAGCTAGCCTATTCAACTATTACAGGGATATCAGATGAGATCAATCTATTACATACTAACAAAACAAGAACTGTTGAAGTTATTAATAATGCATTTGGTAAAAATGTAACAGTTGCCGGACTGCTTAATGCATCAGATATTCTCGATCAAGTTAAGTTAGAAGCAAATGAGATATCAGCACTAAGTAGCAATATCTTTAATCATGATGGTTTAACAATTGATGGCATGAGTAAAGAAGAACTAAAACAATTGTTTGGTGGCCGATTATTAATTATTAATGAAGAGTTTGAGGAGTGGATGTTTTTTAATAAATAATATTATTATTTTGAAATAATTATTCCACTTGACAGAAAAGAAGTTACTTAAATGAATTTGCAAAAATTATTTTTTATTTTTAAAGGAATTTCTGTATGTGTAAAAAGCAAATTTTAGTTGTTGAAGATGAAGCAGTAGTTGCGGAAGATATTAGGAAGATATTACAAAGTTATGGTTATGAAGTACCAGAAGCAATTTCAACTGGTGAAGCAGCTATCAAGGTAATCAACAAGAAACGTCCTGATTTAATACTTTTAGACATTAAATTAAAAGATAAACTCAGTGGTATTGATGTTGCTAAGCATGTCATTGATATGAATATACCTGTCATCTACCTAACAGCTTATTCCGATAAAGATATTGTTGAAAAAGCAAAAGTAACCGGACCCTTCGGATATTTAATTAAACCATTCCGAGAAAGAGAACTTGTAACAACAATACAAATGGCTTTCTTCAAACATAAAATGGAACATGAATTGAAAGAAAGTGAAGCTAAATTCCGTACTCTTGTTGAAACGACAGATGAAGGTATCTGCATGTTCGACATAGAAGACAATTTTACTTTCATAAATGAAGCTGGTGCTAAGATCTTTGGTAGCATGATCAGCGATTTTGAAGAGACCAATTTATCAGATTATCTTAATAAATACAACTTAGGAAAAGTACATAGGCATAATAAATTGAGAAAAGAAAATAAATCTTCACGCTATGAACTGGAAATTATTCGTAAAGATGGGAGAAAACGTTTTTTAAATATCATCGGCAGTCCCAGATTCAAAAATGATAAATTCGTCGGCACATTTGGCATCTTTAATGACATCACTGAGAAGAAAATTGCTCAGCTAAAATTAAAACAAACAATGGATAGCTACACCAGGATTTTTGAAAATATCCAGAATGTTTACTACGAAACTGAATTTGACGGAACAATCCTTGAGATCAGCCCTTCGATAGAACAAGATTCAAGTTATACACGTAAAGAGTTGATCGGGCAATCTATGTATGATCTCTATTTTGATGAAGATCAACATGACCTTTTTCTAACAAAATTAACAAAAGATGGATATGTTTACGATTATGAGATAATTTTAGAAGATAAAGATAAAACACAATTGACTTGTACAATCAATGCCAAAATAATTAAAGATGAAGATTCTGGAAAAGTTAGAATCATTGGTTCATTAAAAAATATAACGGAACAAAGAGAAAGTGAAGCCGCTCGTCAAGAATATGAAATGAGATATCGCAAGCTATTTGAATCTTCAACTGATGCTGTTATCTTACAGGATAAGAATGGACTTATCGATTGTAATGATGCAGCATTAAAATTATTCGGTTACGCAAAGAAGACTGAACTTCTACATCTTAATGCTGATGATGCCTCACCTTCGATGCAAGCCAATAAAAAACCATCTCGGAAAACAGCAGAAACATATTTTAACCAGACCTTAAAGAATGGGAACATGAAATTTGAATGGATATATAAGAAAAAGAATGGAAAATCATTCAATGCTGAAGTATGGTTGAGTAGTTTTAAAATCAATGGTAAATCATTTATTCAAGCTACAATCCGTGAAATAGCTAATATTACAAGTTAAGAGTTATTTAGAATGACAAATACAACTACTGAAAATAATCCTCATCTGGTTGAACTCAATGAAAAATTGCAAAATGAAATTAGCGACCGGATCAAGATTGAAAAAGAACTAAAGAGAAAGAATCGTGAACTAGAGTTGATTCTGAAAACTTCAAGATATATAAATTCCAGTTTAGATCTAAATGAAGTATTCCAAAGAATAGCAATTGTCATTATGGATCATCTCAATTCTTACGGATGTGCTGTTTATCTGCTTTCAGGAGATGGTAAGGAATTGCTCCCGCAGTTCGTAATTGATCCTGATTATGAGAAAGAGATCATGGCAACGCCTTTGGATATTAATTCAAGTTTTACCGGTAAGGTAGTAAAATCAAAAGTAAGTATGATGTTCAACGATGCCGGACTTAATAAAAATGGATTTCAGATTCCCGGCACATCGGAAGAAGCGGAAGAAAGAATTATTGCAGCTCCTTTTATCTTCAATAATGAGGTACTCGGTGCTATTTGTCTGAATAGGATAGGACCTTTTTTTACTAAAAATGACCTGAACCTGCTTGATACTTTTGCGAATTATGTTACAACAACTGTCAAAAATGCACAAAATTATCGCAACTTTCAGCATGAAATTCTTGAACGTACTTCTGCTGAAAAGGCAAAAGAAGAGAGTGAAAAACAGTTCATGGACCTTCGGTCTAATGTCCCAGTTGGTTTGTTTCGGGCTACTCCAGAAGGGAAATTTCTTTCCGCAAATCCGGCAATGGTCTCGATGTTTGGTTTCGATTCGGAACAGGAATTTCTTTCTATTTCTTCTACTGAATTATTTGTAAATATTAAAGCCAGGGACAATCTGATTTCGATTTTAGAAAAAGAGAATAGCATAAGAGATTTCGAGGTTAACCTGTATAAGAAGAATGGCGATAAACTTTGGTGTTTGCTAAATGTTAATACTGTTCGTGATGATTCCGGAAAATGGATATATCAGGATGGCATTGTTACAGATATTTCTAGAGAAAAACTAACTGCAAAGAACCTTGCCAAAACACAATTTCGCTTGGCAACAATATTAGATAATGTTCCAAATATCATTTTATATGAAACGGGTGGTTCAAAGGAATTTGTTTCTACAAATGTTTATGAGATGTTGGGATATCCAGCAGAAGATTTTATTAACGATAAAGACAAATTTTCTACGTTGATACATCCTGATGACAAAGAATATATAAATCAAAAATATTTAGATTGGGAAAAAAGCGGAAAACAGGGGATACTCACATCATGGTTCAGAATCAGAAAAGCAGATGATTCTTATATCTGGATTGAAGATAGAATGCTGGAAATCACAGGCAAAGACAACATAAAATACCATGCGGGCGTAAATATTGATATTACGAATCTAAAGAACGCTGAAGAGCAGTTAAAAGAAAGTTACAGCACATTGCAACGTATCCTTGAAGAAACAGTTGAAGGACTTGTTCAAGCTGTTGAAATGCGTGACCCATATACTGCCGGTCACCAACGGCGTGTCTCTGACCTTGCTTCTGCAATTGCTACCAATATGGGATTTTCCGAAGAAGAAATTAACGGGATTAAATTAGCTGCATTGGTCCATGATATTGGAAAGATAAATATCCCTGCTGAGATACTGAGTAAACCTGGCAAACTTTCTGTAACCGAGTTTAATCTAATAAAAATGCATCCTCAAACAGGTTATGATATTTTAAAATCTATTGAATTCCCATGGCCTATTGCCACGATTGTTCTTCAACATCAAGAACGCTATGATGGATCTTCTTATCCGAATGGATTAAAAGGTGAAGAAATACTTATAAAAGCACGTATTATAGCTGTAGCAGATGTTATTGAAGCAATGTCTTCTCATCGTCCTTACAGACCTTCTTTGGGAATTGATTTTGCTTTAGAAGAGATTGAAAAAAACAGGGACATCTTATATGATCCTGAAGTTTCAGATATATGTCTGAATTTATTCAGAGAAAAAGGTTATGAATTTCCTAAAGCACCTGCCGATATTAACTAATTAGGTTTTCTTATTTGAAAAGACTGTTTCTTTCAAAAGGAGAATTGTATTGTCTGAATTCAATTATGAATTTAACATTTTCGGAAGGATTATAATTTAATTGAAAATTTGGTAGAATTTTTGATGTATTATCATTGTTACCGTCAAACTCTATTCCACCTTGATGTGTTGCAGAACCAAAATTAACAAAATTCAGATCTACTTTCAAATCTAATTTAGAGCTAAATTTATAATTCAGATGATTAGTATAAACAGATTCATAGGCACTCTGGCTGTTAGAAGAAATGCTGCTGCTGAAAGACATAGAGTGATTTATCGAAAGATTATTCATATTTATCATTGATGGCATCAGTAATTCTGGAGTAAAAGCATTGTTTATTATTTCTGCATTTAAACTGAATGCTATAATCAATATCATGATTAACATTATTCTTTTCATAATTACCTCTCAATTCCTTTTATAGATTACAACGATTTTATGTCAATTCACTTATTAAAAAAATAACTCATTCTTTCGATTCAACAAAACAAATTATTTTATCAGGAGCATTTTTCTCGCAGCTATAACCTCATCATCTAGTTTTAATCTGTATAAATAAGTTCCGCTTGCAACTTCATCACCATTATCATCTTTACTGTTCCAGACTACATTATACTCCGAATTTGTTACAGGATTTAATACATTCAAAGTTTTTATCTTCTGCCCTTTTATATTAAATATCTCGATTGCTGCTTTGGAAACTGATCTTTGTAGATTGAAAGTAATTGTTGTTTCAGGATTGAATGGATTGGGATAATTCTGAAATAATTCTACACCGATTGATATAACGTTTTCTGCTGTTCCTGTATTCATGTCATCAAGATTCAATGTGTAAGCAGAACAACCATAAGTTCCAAGTAATAGTGTACGGGTTGGGTTGTGTATAAGCATATCGATTACTGGTACATTAGGTAAGCCACTGGAAAGACTTTGCCACTCATCTCCCCCATTTTCAGAGTAAAACACGCCTGCATCCGAACCAACAAAAATGCGGCTAGGTACTTCAGGATCTAAAGCGATGCAATTAATTGGTAATTGAGGCAGGTTGGAAGATATATCGATCCAGTTCTGTCCAAGATCTGTCGATTTAAATACATGCGGATAAGCCTCATCCCAACGAAAACCGGATACGGTAACATAGATCGTATTCATATCAAAAGGATCACCTGCAACTCTGGTTATCCAACGGTTAGGTAAACCTGCAGTAACATCTGTCCAGTTATCTCCTTCATCGGTTGAGACATGCACGTTTCCATCATCTGTACCTGCAATTACAACATTCGGATAACTAGGGTTTACGCCTATCGTAGAAACTGTGTGATAGCTGGTTCCAAAATCACCATCTGTCAGATCACTACTTACTGCATTCCAGTAGTCACCGCTATTAGTAGTTTTCCAGATACGATAAGTTCCGAAATAAAGAACTGCAGGATCAACGGGATGCATAGCAAGCGGAGAAGACCAATTTTTACGGTCTCCATACATCTGATCGGCAATAAACGAAAACGAATTACCACCATTCGTGGATCTATGCAAATTCCCCCACTGGGACTCAGCAAAAATTATATTAGGATTTGTGTGGTCAACTTTGCAATAGAAACCATCTCCACCCAGAATCACGTACCAGTCATCAAGAGCACCGGTCATTGTTCGAATCGTACTGTTATCCTGAGTACCACCATAAATTCTCTCGGGATTCAGAAAATCCATTTCTATCGCATAAAACTGAGTTAAAGGAATATTATCAATCTTATTCCAATTATTGCCATAGTCATTGCTGGTATATAATCCGCCATCGTTTCCTTCCACAATTCTACCCGTATATTCATCTATGATCATAGCATGATGGTCTACGTGTATTTCGTTCATATTTCCATAATCTGCAATTATCTGCCAGTTATCACCACCATTTTCGGTCCGGCAAAGTGCAACACCCATCGCATAAGCTCTATTTTCATTAGCCGGGTCAACACAGATTTGCCCGAAATACCAACCAAAACTGGAATTCATATCATAGATATTACTATCATTGGTTTGAATCCAGTTATCACCGCCATCGGTAGTTTTGAATATTCCATTGAAGGAGTAATTTCCTACCGGTTGCTGATCGTAAAACGCATACAATACCTCAGGATTACTTTTAGCAATTGCCAGTCCTATCCTTCCCACGCCATCGTGATCAGGTAAACCGCTGGTCAATTCATCCCACGTATCTCCCCCATCTACGGATTTATAGATTCCGGAAGATAATCCTCCAGATCGACGGTATTCTCTACCTCTCATGCGTTCCCACATGGATGCATACAGAATATCAGGATTAGTAGGATGCTGAACCAGATCGATAGCTGCTGTAGAATCAGTGACAAATAGTTTTCTATCCCAGGTTAACCCTCCATCATCACTTCGATAGATTCCTCGTTCTTCATTGGGACTGAACAAAGTTCCTGTTGCAGCCACGAATACCCTTTGAGAATTAGAATAATCTACGATTATCCTGCCGATATATGCTGAGTTTACTAAGCCGATATGTTCCCAACTCTCACCTGCATTCACAGATTTGTACATTCCGTTTCCAATAAAACTAAAACTAGAAGAATTTGCCTCTCCTGTCCCGGCATATATTATGTTCTCATCATTAGGATCAATCGCCAGATCACCAATGGAAATAACGGGTGCATCGGTGAAAATATTATCCCAATTAGCTCCTTCATCTATAGTTTTGTGAATACCACCTGATGCTGCTCCCACATACCATATTTCAGGACTGGATGGATGAATCGCCAGGTCAGTAATGCGACCACCAATATTAATAGGACCAGCTAATTCCCAATTATACTCGCGGTTATCTCTAGTTTGTGAATGTAGATCTGTTGCCTGTTGCAATGCTTCCAGATAAGATTCATGTTTTATTTTATGATAAGGATATGCCCTTTGATATCCAAACCAATCATTTGGGAGAGCTTTGGGTTCTTTTTTTATTTTTCCGCCATGGGGCGTTTCAATAAATTCTGGATGAACGATCTCCTTGTGCTTGGGAACAGGTTTATACAACAGTGTGCCAATTACAACAACCAACATCACTAATACTATAAATACAAAAAATCTTGATTTCAACTTTTCCTCCAATTTGTTTTTATATTTCTGTTATTTTCTTTATATCTTTTTTTTTAATTTTTTTTATGAGTGGAAGTAGCTTGTGCAATCGTAGATAAAGCTCTTTAATATTGCTTTCATTTGAAATATTCATATCTACCAGATTCTGTTTATCGATTTCAGACATTTGAGAATTAATTCTTTTTTGCGCAGCATCTTCTGTTATTTTATTCTTTTTCATTATTCTCTTTATTCTTATCTCATTTCTGGTTGAGATATTTATCGTAAGATCAAAAGCATTTTGCAAACCGTTTTCAAAGAGAAGTGGAATCTCAAAAACAAGGATTTCATTAGTGCTTGTATCAATTATTTGTTGCATTCTCTTTCTGATCTCAGGATGTAGAAGTTCATTCAATTGTTTTCTTTTATCTGCAGCATTAAAAATAATTTCACCAAGTTTTATCCGATCAACAGAGCCATTAATAATAATCTCTTTCCCAAAAATATCTTCAATTTTATTTAAATAATATTTATCTTCAAACAGCTCATGTCCAATCTTGTCAGCATAGAAAACTGAGAAACTTTGCTCTTCAAACCATTTGGAAACAACAGATTTTCCTGAAGCTATCCCACCTGTTATTGCAACCAAAAAAGGTCTATCAAGATGTTTCATCCTTAATCCTCTGAGATAGTTCATCAATTGTAAGTTCACTATAGAGTACACCATTTTTTGCAACTGATATTTTGCCTGTTTCTTCCGAAACGATTATAGAAAAAGCATCCGAATTCTCTGTTACACCGACACCTGCTAAGTGGCGTGTACCAAGTTTTTGTGCATATTCTACACTTTCAGATAAAGGCAACACAACCTTGACTGCATACAATCTTTCATTTCTAACGATCACGGCACCATCATGAAGTATTGTTTTGTTATTGAAAATGGTAAGAAGC
The DNA here is from genome assembly GCA_030626645.1 of Candidatus Cloacimonadota bacterium. Taxonomy (GTDB): domain Bacteria; phylum Cloacimonadota; class Cloacimonadia; order Cloacimonadales; family TCS61; genus Tenebribacter. The sequence goes on along the minus strand of DAOUTP010000036.1, from coordinate 1,022 downwards.
AATTTCACCGAGATCTGAGCATCGATGATCTCACCGCTTTCGATACAATTATCAAGTTTTCTTTTATTCTCGATAATTATCAGAGCGCCTATTTTCCTAAAAGACATGATAGAAACTGCATTCAAAAGTGGAGAGTAGAAAGATTTTTTTGCACTTTGAAACAGTGTCCTCATATCATGAGTCTGAGCAATACGAGCAAACAAATTCCTGATCTCATACTGGAATAGAACAATGAAAATAATAATCCAATAATCTTTAAAGACCTTTAAAATGGAGGTCATCATATTTAGTTTTAATAACGATGCTGTTATATAAACAATAAATATACCAAGCAGACCAAATAACATTTGATAACCGCCACTCTTTGTTAACAGGATAAAAACTCTATATAAAATAAACGCAACAATAATTATATCGATAACATCAGCTACTCTTGGAATAAATATACTCATTATACTTTCCTTATTTCTTTCATAACTTTTAAAAAATTTTTATGTTCATGCACATCATGAACACGGATCATTTCTATATTATTTTGGAACGCAAGAGCTGTAGAGGCAAGGCTTCCGGCAAGTCGCTCTGCAGCATCCGAATCGTAAATATTTCCGATAAAACTTTTTCGTGAAGCACCCAGCATTATGGGAACTCCAAGACATTTGAACTCAAATATTTTCTTTAAAATAATCAGGTTATCTCCCTGTCTTTTTCCAAAGCCAATTCCAGGATCAATAATAATCCTCTCTCGGGAAATTCCACTCTCCTCGCAGAAATTAATTCGTTCTTTAAAGAAATTTAAAATTTCTTCAATAACATCTTCGTAATGCGGATTTTCCTGCATAGTCTCAGGTGTTCCCTGCATGTGCATCATAATCACAGGCACTTCCGGATATTTTTGTAATACTTTTATCATATCAGTATCAAATTGCAGAGCACTGATATCATTTAGTATGGAAGCTCCTGCCTGAATTGCTTTCTCTGCAACTTCAGCTTTTCTCGTATCGATAGATATTGGGATATCAGAT
>DAOUTP010000247.1 GCA_030626645.1 Candidatus Cloacimonadota bacterium | reverse complement strand
CAAAAGGCTGGTGGAAACAATATCTTTGCCGAACTTCCGCGGGATTATTCGCGTGTGAAAGCAGAAGATGTTATCAGGGCAGATCCGGAAATTATCATTCTGACCTGTCCACCGGAAGTTACAGCAGAAAGCATTAAAAACCGCAAAGGTTGGGAAGTTATTTCTGCCGTTAAAAATGACCGCATTTATACAGCGCTTGATATCAATCCTGACCTGATTATTCGGGCAACTCCACGCGTTATTGAAGGCATGAAAATATTACAGAAGATATTTAAAGATGAAAAATAAAATTATTCCCATTTTGCTGTTTGTCTTTTCTACTTTCTTGATTTACTTGTATTTAAATTATCAGGTGGAGAACTTGCACATAATTCTGCAAATTCGTTTACCGCGATTAATGTTGGCATTTTTGGTTGGATTTGTTCTCTCAGGTGTTGGCTATTCTTTTCAAATAATGCTGAATAATCCTCTCGCAGAGCCATATATTTTAGGCATCTCATCCGGTGCAGCTTTTGGCAGTATTTTAGCAAGTGTATTGGGTTTTTATTTATTCATGCCTCTTTTTGGATTTGCAGGTGCATTAATTACATTAACTATTGTCTGGTTTCTGGCACATCTTGGCGGATTTTTTAACAGCACAAAATTATTACTTTCTGGTATAATTGTGGGAATGTTCTTCTCAGCTCTCATCTCACTTCTCATGTATTTCAATCAGCAGGATATTGGGAACATAATCAATGTTCTTATGGGAAATCTGGGGCATATTTTCAGTCGTAAAGAGTGGTATTATTTTCTGATTGTATTTGGCATATCCATCTTACTGATGCTTTACCTGTTCCTGCTTTCACGAAAATTGATGATACTTACAACCGGAGATGTTATTGCCGGAAGTCTTGGCATTGATGTGAAAAAACTGCGCAGAAAGATATTTATTATTAGTTCACTGCTTACAGGCATAACTGTTGCCTATGCAGGAATTATCGGGTTTATTGGTCTTATTGTTCCTCATGTCGTCCGCATGATCTCGGGTGGGAATAAACGAACAGGAATTATCTATTCTTCCTTGTTTGGTGCTGTACTTCTAATTTTATGTGACTTAATAGCAATGCACATCGCAGTTATCGAAATTCCAGTTGGGATTATAACAGCTTTCTTAGGTTGTCCTTTCTTTCTGTTTATCATGGCAAAAAGTAGATAATAGATTTTGTGTTAAGCCCTTCGTCCTTCGATGAACTCAGGATGACACAAGCGAAGGGTTTGTAGTATAATTAGTTCTTTAAAAGTGTATAGAGTGGGATGAAATAAAAAACTGTGTTTTACTTCGACTCGTAAGGAACGACGAGTTGGAATGAATATGGGAAATTATTGATCTTTGGAGAAGTGGAAACTTCTCATATTATTGCATTCCCAAGCAGAAGCTTAGGAATGAGAAAAGCAGGACAAACTGGATCTTTGGAGAAGTGGAAACTTCTCATATTATTGCATTCCCAAGCAGAAGCTTAGGAATGAGAAAAGCAGGATAAACTGGTTTTTGTCATTCTCACGATCTATTCTCCGTAGTCCCGATAATCGGGACGAAGGATGGAAAGTGGGAATCTAAAAGCATTTGAAAAGAATGGTTACCAAACAGGTGTTTGGTAACCAGAAAAAGCTTGGTTTTTATATTATAATCATTCGCAAAATTTCGTTCCTTAACCATTGCGAAGGTTATACAAAAAAGATTAAATTGTTACTTTCACCTCTTTGATCTCTTCGAATGCTTCCAAATGCTCTTTGATCTCTTCAGCTACATTATCACGGTATTTATCGAATTTTGGTATATCTACATCAATGATCGCAACACCATTTTCAAATCCGACATACTTAACCATTTTAAGTGTGACGATATCTTCTCCAACACCGGGATAGATAACTTTCTTGAGTTCATCAACAATAGTTTTCTTACTAAAAGTTTCTGCTTCGGCTAAACCGTGTTCGATCTCGTATTGTTTGATTGCTTTCTTTAAAGTATCCACAGCAAGCACAGAGCAGTGCATTTTAACTGGTGGCAATCCATCAAGCGCATCAGCAGCACCTTTCCATGAGATATTCTTAGCTTCTTCAATCGTTTTCCCCATTGCCATATCTGTGATTATAGAACCTGTAGCAATGTTGGATGCACATCCGTACGATTGGAATTTAATATCATCAATAATATTTGTTTTGGGATCTATCTTCAGGGTTATTGATATTTGATCACCACAAGCAGGACTTCCTTCGGTAGCTTCGGCATCGGGATTTTCCAACTTTCCAATATTGTGTGGTTTCATAAAATGATCTAAAACTTTTTGTGAATATTGCATAACATTCTCCTATTATAGCTTTATTGACGGGATTAACATGATTATCAGGATTTTTGAAACATTAGGAACAAAATTGTAATCATGACTTTAATTTACCAAATCCAAATTTCCGATTTTTTTTTCATTATTCTTTATCCAGTTAATCTTGTCGATCCTGTCTATTCTCCTTGTTTATCTTTTTATATTAATTATAAAGAGGACTTCGTGAGCGAAGCTCTTTTACTACTTCAGCCAGCTTTTCTACAGTATAATCGATTTCTTCTATTGTATTGTATCTGCTGAATGTGAATTTCATTGAGCTGTGCGATTGTTCATGACTTCTGCCGAGAGCCATTAAAACATAATTTGCTTTTAATCCCTGGGAAGCACAGGCGCTTCCGGTGGAAATGGAAACACCACTAATGTCCATCATCATCATTATTGCCTCTCCTTCGATATAATTAAAGGAAATGTTGATATTATGAGGAGCACGTTTAGCTCCTCGCGGACCATTCAATAAAGTGCCAGGAATTGTAGATTCTATACTTTTGAGCAGATAGTCAGAAAGCTTTCTGATCTTGGCAATGTTCTCATCCAAAT
>DAOUTP010000051.1 GCA_030626645.1 Candidatus Cloacimonadota bacterium | reverse complement strand
TGTAATTCCAATAATAAAATCATCCTTCATAAAATAAAAACTGATCTGAAGTTAAAGATCGGTGATAAAGTTCAAGTTAATATTGCGCCTTCATTACGTATATTTTCTTCTTTCGTTGTATTTATTATTCCCATAATTACAATGTTATCATTTTATTTGATTAGTAAATATTTATTCAAACTAAGTGAAGATTTATCAATTGTATTTTCTTTGTTAGGTCTTTTGTTAAGTGGTTTATTCATATACTTTATCGATAAAAAATTCGCCAATAAGTTAAGTTTTAAGATCACTAAAAAGCTTTAGTGAGACCTTGCGAATGGTTTCGTTCAGAGCATTTCTTCATGCTAAACCTTCGAAATGGTTTGAAGGGTTAAATTTCGTGTCTTTTTCGTAATAATCACCTTTGCGGAGGTTACAAACCATCCGCAAGGTAATATGTTGAGAGGTAAATAATGAAAATTCATTTACATGAAATGGTTTTTTATGGATATCATGGTATTCATCCGGAAGAGAGAAAGTTGGGACAAAGATTTATAGTTAATTTTTCTTATGAAACAGAACATGTTCATGATAAAGAGATCAAACACCTTGAAGATACTGTTGATTATACTAAAGTGTATGCAATTATCAAACACACTTTGGAAGAACGGGAATTCTATCTCTTAGAAGTTTGTGCAAATACTATTCTAGATTCTATCTTAGAATCATTCCCATCAATCATTTATGCAAATGTAAAGATCAAGAAGCCTTCTGTTCCAATAAATGGTTCACTTGAATCAGTAGAAGTGGAAATGGAAAGAGATCGATAAAGGAAATTAATGAACTGTTATCTTGGTCTGGGCTCAAATCTTGGTGATAAACAAAACTACATCACAGAAGCGATCAATCTTATATCTCGATTGAAGGATGTTGAGATAAAGAGAACCAGTTCAGTGATTGAGACTACACCATTTGGAAAAACTGACCAACCCGATTTTCTAAATTGTGTTATCGAACTCGAAACAACCTTAATACCGGAAGATCTCTTGAAAAAGTGCTTGGATATAGAAAATCAACTTGGTCGCATAAGAAACGAGAAATGGGGACCCAGAACGATAGATATTGATCTATTATTCTACGAAGATAAGATCATAAACAGTAAATTGCTGATTCTTCCCCATCCGGAATTGCATAAACGTGAATTTGTATTAACTTCTCTTAATGAGTTATGCCCGGATCTTGTTCATCCGATATTAAATAAAAAAATTAGAAATATATTTATGGGGCTTAAATGAAAAAAACTGCTGCAATTATCCTTGCTGCCGGTAAGGGCACTCGCATGAAATCAGATAAACCGAAAGTAATATTTGGATTAGCAGGTAAACCAATGATTAACCGTGTTGTAGAAACAGCAAACAAGATCAATAGTGATTTGATCGCAATTGTTGTAGGTTACAAAAAAAAACAGGTAATCGATATTGTTCCAAAAAATAGTAATCTTAAATTTGTTGAGCAGGTTCAGCAGAATGGAACAGGTCACGCTGTGATGGTTACAAAAGATATTTTTAAGGATTTTGACGGAGATGTTTTTATTCTTTGCGGTGATGTTCCCCTTCTCAGACATAAAACCCTTGAAAAAATACAAGTACAGCATAGAGAGCATAATGCTTCCTGTACTGTTCTGACAGCTGTTATGGATGATGCTCTTAAGTATGGACGAATGATACGAAACACAGATGGCAAGATACAAAGAATTGTTGAATTCAAAGATGCAACTGAAGATGAAAAGAATATAAAAGAAATTAATACCGGAATTTATTGCTTTGATGCAAAAGATCTCTTTACCGCCTTGCAAAGCATTAATAACAATAATAATCAGAATGAATATTATCTAACTGATACACTAGAAATTTTGAATAATGAGAATAAGCTTGTTACTTCAGTCTTACTCGATGATATGGTAGAGGCTTCCGGAGTAAATTCTAAAGAGCAGTTAGCTGATCTGGAAACTGAATTTCTTAGTAGGCAAGAGCATTTTGAAGATTAAGAATTATTGCCACAAGACAAACACAGACTAAGAAAGTGGCAAAAAAAATGGCACACGGATGTCATGGATATAAGGGATTAGTAAAAGTCAGCCCGTTGTGCAATAGTTTGCTTTTGTTAGTTGCTTGTATAGTCAGTGAAAGTCAGTGGTAAAAAAAGGAGCATAATATGAGTGACATTTTATATTCACCGTGGCGATTGCAATATATTCTTTCCAATAAAAACAAAGAATGTATTTTCTGTATAAAGCCCTCGGAAAATAAAGATGAAGAGCATTTAATCCTCTATAGAAGTGAACACTGTTTTATAATTATTAATACTTATCCGTACAACAATGGACACCTGATGGTTGTTCCCAACAAACACGTTTCAAATTTGAATGGACTGAATAAGGAAGAAATAGCAGATCTTTTTGTAACAGTACAGTTATGTGAAAACGTGATAACTAATGTTTATTCGCCTGATGGGTTGAATATCGGACTCAATCTTGGCAGAGCTGCCGGAGCTGGTATTGATGATCATCTTCATGTACATTTAGTTCCACGCTGGAATGGAGATGTAAATTTCATGTCTGCAATTGGTGGAACCAGGGTTATCCCGGAATCATTTGAACGTGCTTACTCTAAACTTAAAGAACAATTTGACAATGAGAAAACAGAAAAATAATTTGTTTCGCATAGATAAACGTGCTTCACTAATAGGTATTACAGCATTGCTACTAATTAGTGTGGCATCTTATTTTTTGTTCTTTAATGAAAAAATTAGTGATGATATTGAAGATGAAGTTATTGAGATGACTTCTCTTAAACTATCAATTTTGAATGGATGTGGTGTTCATGGCGCCGCCAGTGAGGTTAAAGAGACTCTTATCAATCAGAGTCATGAAAACGTCGATATAATCTCTTGGGAAAACGTGAAGAGTAATAAATTCATTTATGGAAAATCAATTATTGTAGTTAAAAAGAAAGATGAACATAAACTAAAATATTTAATGGAAATAACCGGAATTTCAAGAAGAATTTTTGCTTTGGATGATGATACGATAGAAGACTTTCAAATAATTCTTGGTAGAGATTACCGAACATATTTCAAATAGGAGACTATGGAACAAAAACAAGCAATTGCCAATATAATTAATTGGATGGAAGATAAAAAGGCCATACAGATCAAGCATATCGATGTTACCGGAAAAACTGATTACACTGATCATCTGATCATCTGCAGCGGAACTGCAGAGTTGCATAATAAGGCTATTTCTGAGAATATCATTCAAAATGCAAAAGAAAATGGAATAGAAGTTCTTTCTACTGAGGGTAAGAATTCCAGTACTTGGATATTGATAGATTTTGGTGATATTATCGTTCATATATTTAGCCAGAATAAACGTGAGTATTACAAGATTGAAGATCTTTATGAAGTTAATTCCAGAACAAAGAAGGAAATTAAAGAAAAATAAACTATGAAAACAAAAATATATAACGATATTTTAAAATCATTAAAGAAGATAGGTGCTAAATGTGATGAGAATTTTACAGTTGAGATCCCTAATGTTGCTGAACATGGTGATTTCTCCAGTAATGTTGCACTGATAAACACAAAAATTCTAAAAATGAAACCGCATGTCCTGGCTCAAAAAATTGTTGATGACCTTTCCAATAAGAGAGACTACAAATCAATTGAAATCGCTGGACCTGGTTTTCTTAATTTTAAGATAGCAAATTCTCTTTATTATAAAGAACTTCAGAAGATTTCAGATGCACAATACAATTATGGTTCATCAAATTATGGAAAGAGAAAAAAGGTTCTCATAGAATTTATTAGTGCTAACCCAACAGGACCATTGAATGTTGTTAGTGCTCGTGCTGGTGCTTATGGGGATTCTCTCTTCCGCATTATGGAACATATCGGCTTCGAGCCATTTCGTGAATTCTATATTAATGATGCAGGAAATCAGGTAGATATTCTTGCTGAATCGCTTGAGATAAGATATCGTGAGCTGCATGGACATGAGTGTGAAGAATTCCCATTTGAAGCTTATCATGGTGAATATATTAAAGATCTGGCAGCTGAATTAAATACGATTGAAGGAACGAAGCTCTTTCACATGACAGAGGAAGATCGTCTCGAACGAATGAAGAATTTTGCATTAGACGAGATCCATAAAATTCAGGTTTCCAGCTTAAACCGGTTTGATGTTCAATTTGATAATTGGATGTCTGAGAAAAAATTGAGAGCAGAAGGAATTCTGGAAGAGGCACTGAGTTATCTTGCAGAAGCAGGTTGCACCTATGAAAAAGATGATGCGGTTTTCTTCTCATCAACTAAATTTGGCGATGAAAAAGATCGTGTGCTTATTAAGGCTGATGGAAATCCAACCTATCTTGTTCCAGATATTGCTTACCATTTAACCAAATATAATCGTGGTTTTGATATTATTATCGATGTTTTAGGACCTGATCACCACGGTCATGTCTCTAAACTTCGTGCTGCAATTAAAGCATTAGAACTAGATGATTCCAAACTGGAAGTTGTCTATCTTCAACATATAAACCTCTTGCAGGAAGGGGAAGTCGTTAAAATGTCGAAACGAGCAGGAAATATTGTTACAATGGATGAATTACTGGATTATGTTGGTAAAGATGCAGCGCGATATTTCTTTATTGATAGAAAACCATCCGCTCATCTGGATTTTGATCTGGAACTTGCAAAAAAGAAATCAAGCGAAAACCCTGTATTCTACTGCCAGTATGCGTTCGCACGAATTAACAGTATACTTAAAAAAGCAAAGAAAGTAAAATTAACATTGAAAAAATTCGATGATAAAAATCTAAAAAAACTAAATAAAGCGGACGAGATAAATCTTATTAAAAAGATGTTGGATCTTTCATCTGTTCTTAATCTTTGTGCAGATAACAGAGAACCCCACAGATTGGCGAACTATGTTCATGAACTGGCTGGAATGTTTCATAAATATTACGCAAAATATAAGATCATCAACGAAGAAAACCCTGATTTAAGCATGGCAAGATTGTATCTTATCAGTGTTGTACAAATTGTGATATCCATATCTCTTGATCTGATGGGAATCTCTTCACCTAAAAAGATGTAATTATTACTGGTGCATGAAAAAGATAATTATCCTGTCTGATACTCATAAGAATCAAAAAAACATTAGAAAAATCTTCACAAATGAAACTGAATATACTCATATTTTTCATTTAGGTGACGATTTTGAAGATATGGACAAAAATATTGATATCACTGATAATATAGAATTGATCAGAGTTCCCGGCTTATATCATCCTGGTTATAAAGATGGAACACTACCTGCAATTAAGGAAATCGAAATTGAGAATTGGAGATTTGCTTTAGCACACAGACTCGAAGATCTTTTAAAAACCAGTATCCCTGCCGAAATCTATCTTTACGGTCACACTCACCATAATAGTTATGAAAATATCGAAGACAAATATTTTATTAATCCAGGTCATTTAAAAGCAAGAACAGACCGTGGTCAGAAAGCTTCCTATGTGGTTATGACCATTGATAAAAACGTAGATGTTCAGTTCAAACATCTTGATGGAAAAGTTTTCAAGCAGAAACACATAATTAAATTGTAACTAAATTCTTTATTAAAGTTTATATTAATAAGTATATTTTTGGAGGAGCAATGAAAATTGAAGAGATTAATCAGAAAGTAATGGAAAAAAGCGTGCTGATAGATAAGATAACACAAGAAACAGAAAAAGTTATCGTAGGTCAGAAATACATGATCAAACGACTTCTTGTTGGACTTCTTGCAGATGGACATATTCTACTGGAAGGTGTTCCAGGACTTGCAAAAACACTTGCTGTAAATACTTTAGCAAATACAATCAAATCTACTTTTAAACGCATCCAATTCACTCCGGATCTATTACCGGCAGATCTTATGGGAACTCTTATTTATAATCAGAAAACCAGCGAATTTGTTGCTAAGAAAGGACCCGTTTTTGCTAACTTCGTACTTGCTGACGAAATAAACAGAGCTCCGGCAAAAGTGCAGTCTGCATTATTGGAATCGATGCAGGAAAGACAAGTAACTATTGGAGATACGACTTATCCTCTACCAAAACCATTCCTGGTAATGGCAACTCAGAATCCGCTTGAACAGGAAGGGACATATCCCTTACCGGAAGCTCAAGTAGATCGTTTCATGCTTAAACTTATTATTAATTATCCTTCCCGTGAAGAAGAAAAACTTATTCTCGAGAAAATGGTTAGAAAAGATGAGATAAAGGTTAAATCGGTAGTTAAACCAAAAGATATTATGGATATGAGAGAATTGATCAAAGATATCTACATGGAAGATAAAATTAAGGAATACATTCTTGATCTGGTTTTTGCAACTCGTGAGCCAGATAAATATAAAAATCTAAGTGATCTCTCTGACCTTATTGATTGCGGAGCTTCCCCACGAGCTACGATATATCTTGCTCAGGCAGCAAAAGCTCACGCCTTCCTAGAACACCGTGGTTATGTAACACCAGATGATATCAAAGCTATTGGTAAAGACATCCTCAGACACAGAATTATTCTAACTTATGAGGCTGAAGCTGAACAAATTACGCAAGAAGATATTGTTACAAGATTATTCGATGAAATCGAAGTTCCCTAGATTGATTAGGGATTAGGGATTAGGAATTTTGGAAACAAAAGATATAATTAAGAAAGTTCGTAAAATTGAGATCACGACAAGAGATCTTGTTTCAGATCTTTTTTCCGGTGAATATCACAGTTTATTCAAAGGACAAGGTTTGGAATTCTCTGAAGTCCGGGAATATCAAAGTGGTGATAGCTTCCGTCAGATAGACTGGAATGTTACAGCACGCCAAGGCTTCCCATATATAAAGAAATTCGAAGAAACACGTGAACTTAACGTAATGTTCCTTATCGACAGCAGTGCCTCTACCCTATTTGGAACCAAAAGCTATCTGAAATCTGAATTTATCACAGAAGTTACTGCAGTTCTTTCTTTTTCCGCTTTATCCAATAATGATAAAGTTGGACTCCTGCTTTTCACGGATGAAGTTGAAAAATACATTCCTCCCACAAAAGGGAAAAAATCAGCACTCAGGATTTTACGAGATATTCTCTATTTTGAGCCTAAGAAAAGTGGAACAAATATTAAGAATGCTGTAGAATACATTTACCGTCTTATAAAAAAACGCAGCATTATCTTTATTCTTTCCGATTTTCTTGATACTAATTATCTGGATAGTTTAAAGATACTCGCCAAGAAACACGATGTTATCGCTTTAAGAATTCAGGATAGTGCAGAATATGAAATGCCAAATGCAGGATTGCTCTATCTTCAAGATCCCGAAACTGGTAAAACAGTTACTATTAATTCTTCTAATCCTAAATTACGAGAAAAGTACAACAATGCCATTATCAAGCAGGAAACTGAACTCAAACAGCAATTCAGAAAATTGAAAATTGACCTTGTTACATTAAGCACCGATAAACCTTATGCTCCTGAACTAATGAAATTCTTTAAATTCCGAATTAGAATGAAAAATCATAGGTAACACAAACATCTTGTTTGTGAATATTAAATGATAAATTATAAATTTGAAATTAGAAAGATTGCAGTATTGATGGTATTAATTATTCCACTTTTTGCATTTTCTTCTGAATTAGAATACAAATTAGAAAAACCTCAGAAACTCTTTGTGGGCACTCCTTTCAAATTACATATTAATATCTCTTCAGCGGTTTCTGACAGCATTTTTTCAACCCAAAATGATACACTTGATATTTTCATTTTAAAGAATATTGAATCGGCAGAAGAGATCAATGATGAGATTAAAACAACATTGATAGATCTTACGTATCAACCCTTCGATACAGGTGAATTCACTTTTCCGGAACTTGAATTTGCAGTTAGAACTGCTGATAGTTTGCAGATACTTAAGACAAAGGAATTCATCCTAAATATAGAATCTGTGATAACTGACAGCACGGAAAGCATAAAAGATATCGCTGCTCCGCTGACTGTTAACTTAAAATTTCTTGATTACTTCATTCCGTTATTGATCATCATTCTCATTATTTTTGCTATAAAGTATCTCATAAAATTATTAAAGAAAACCAAGAAAGACTTCTCTGAACCTGAGATCATAGATGACAGACCTGCATATATTATTGCTTTGGAATTACTGAATAAATTAAAGAAAGAAGATTTATTAATAAAAGGAGATTTCTTAAATTTCTATTTCAGGATTTCATTAATTTTACGTCTATTTATTGAATTGCATTATAAGATAAATTCTGTTGAGATGACAACCAGCGAGATTCGAGCAAATCTGATATTGGATGATCATTCAGAAAAATCTGAGATCCTCAAATTTCTGGGGCAAGCAGATATGATAAAATTTGCTAAAGTGATTCCCAAAAATTCCGATTCTGAACTAGCTTTAACTTGGCTGGAGAATTATTTTAAATCTTTTGAAAAGTTTACAACTAACCTGTCTTCGCTAAAGCTACGCCAAGGCAGGCAAAGCGAACAAAAACAAACAAAGAAGGAATTCTGAATGATCCTTTCTTTTGTTAAAGAAGTTGTCGTTTTGCTCCGCAAAGCCAACAATAATTGTTCGTTGTTAAACAAGGTATTTTAAAATGCTTGAATACGTAAATCCACAATGGTTTTGGGCTTTTCTAGTTCTTATTCCGTACTTATTATATGAATTTTTAGTAATTCGCAAGAGAAAGGTCAGATTGATCCACAGTCGTATTGATCTGATCCGCTCTATCGCCGGCAGAAGTAGTTTACTTCAGTATATTCCAATTATCATCAGAACACTCACAATAGTACTTCTCATCCTTGCTTTAGCTCGACCCAGACTTGCACACAAGAAACAGCAGATCACCGGCAAAGGCATTGATATTATGCTGGCAATCGATGTGAGTGGAAGTATGAAAGCTGTTGATTTCAAACCTGTGAACAGGTTAGAAGCTGCTAAGAAAGTAGCAATAAGTTTTATTGAACACCGTAGAAATGATAGAATTGGGCTTATTGTTTTCTCTGAAAATGCCTTTACGCAATGCCCGCTCACACTTGATTATAATATTCTCATGTCTATTATGGATAATGTATCAATAGATGAAAAAGCAAATGGAACAGCTATCGGTATGGGACTTGCCACAGCAGTAGCTCGTCTGAAAGACTCCGAAGCAAAATCTAAAGTGATAATCCTCATCACCGATGGAAGAAATAATGCCGGTGAGATCGAGCCTCTCGATGCAGCCGGACTTAGCAAAGCCTTTGATGTAAAAGTTTATCCGGTTGGAGTCGGTAGAAAAGGACTTGTAGATTATCCTGTGCAAACTGCTTTAGGAATACGTTACCAGAAAGTTAATATCGAAATAGATATGGATTCACTTGATAAAATTGCAGAAATAACCGGAACCAAGCAAGCAAGACTGGCAACAAATACTGATGAGCTAACTGCCATCATGGAATATATTGACGAAATGGAACGAACAGAATTGAAGATAAATGATTATTATATTTATCAGGAATTATTCTGGAGATATTTATTAGCAGCGTTTATTTTAATGCTGTTGGAATTTATATTCAGAATTGTTATTAGAAAGGAAATTCCTTAGGGAGGGAAAATGAAAAAGATCTTACTGCCAATTTTATTAGTACTGTTTTTAGTTAGTTTAAATGCAATTGAATCAAAAATTACTTCGGTAACAGTTTATTCTGATCGAGCACAGATTACGCGCTCTGCAACAACATATCTCACAAAAGGAGAGCATAAGATACTATTTGATGAACTACCACAGGCGATCGAACAGAACAGCATCCAGGCAAATGGGAAGGGAAATGCAGTTTTGCGTGATGTAACTTTTAAAACTGAACAATTTG
>DAOUTP010000375.1 GCA_030626645.1 Candidatus Cloacimonadota bacterium | reverse complement strand
CTTTTGAAGGAACTTGCTGATGAAAAAATCTCTGCGAATATTTATTCTGTTTCTTCAGTTCAGGAAGAAGTTGGTCTTCGTGGAGCCAGAACAAGCGCATACGGAATTGATCCTCACGTTGGCATTGCCATCGATGTTACTCATGCTACAGATTATCCGGGAATGAATAAAAATCAACTGGGTGATGTTGCATTAGAAAAAGGACCAACCATTGCTGTTGGTGCAAATATTAACCCTAAAGTATTTGAACTTCTTAAAAAAGCCGGAGATAATGTAAAAGTTAAATATCAGATAGAAGCAGCTCCACGTGGAACAGGAACAGATGCAAATGCAATTCAAGTAACAAGAGCCGGAGTTGCAGCCGGACTCATCAGTATTCCAAATAGATATATGCATACTCCAAATGAAGTGATCTCTTTTAAAGATCTTGATGGAGCGGTGAAATTGCTTTCTGAATTTATACGACTGATCGACGACAACACAGATTTCATTCCTAAAGTATAGGTTAAATCATATTGGTAGAGACGGAATAACTGTCTCTACCTTTTTTATTATTAAGAGGTAAAATGATAATTGTAAATAATCTTACGAAAGTATTTCAACAACAAAATGGGGAAGATCTTTATGCTGTTAATGATCTCTCATTCACCGCCGATAAAGGTGAGATAGTTGTTTTATTGGGAGTGAACGGAGCAGGGAAGACAACTGCAATGAGGATGCTGTCTACTGTATTGCAACCAACAACTGGTACTGCAACTCTCGAGGGTTATGAATTACAAAAAGATCCTCAAAATGTGAGAGCTAATCTTGGGTTTCTTTCCGGAGATACCGGTCTTTATGCCAGACTTACTGCACGTGAAACGGTTACATATTTTGCCAGACTTTATGATGTTCCTGAAAACAAGATTGGTGATAGGATAAACGAAATGGCAGATCTACTAGATATGCATGATTTCCTGGATAAAAAGATCGATTTCCTTTCAACCGGTATGAAACAGAAAGTTTCTATAGCACGTTCAATTATCCACGATCCTCCAGTAATGATCTTTGATGAACCAACTGCCGGGCTTGATATTTTAACAGCAAAAAATATAATTTCCTTCATTTATAAATGTAAAGAAGATGGAAAATGTGTTCTATTCTCAACTCATATCATGCGTGAAGCCGAACGAATTGCTGATAAAATTGTAATGATCCATCAGGGAAAAGTTCTTGCTCAAGGTAGCTGGGAAGATTTTAAAGAAGATACAGGTCTGCATGACCTTGATGACATCTTCATTCATTATGTGAATAGCATAAGTGGGGAAGATGTATGAAGTTAAAGAAAATAATCGTAATTTATAAAAAAGAGATGCTCGATCTTGTTAGGGATAGAAGAACAATCATTACTTCATTCATACTTCCAATTTTACTATATCCACTTTTAATGATCGGATTTTCCTCGATGATGTCACGTCAGGAAATGAAACTTGAACAGCAGGTACTTGTTATATATCTTAATGATATGGTTTATGATGAGGCTTCCCGTGAATTAAAAGAGTCACTTTCTCAAATCGAGACCTTACAAATCATGGATGAAGCAATAGTTTATAATGAGAGTACATATCTTGATCTACTTCATGAAAAATCAATTCAAGCCTTGATCAATATTGATGACAGTCTCTCTTCCTCTGGCTATAGAATTTACAATATAACATGTTTCTATGATGAAACTTCTGAGAAAAGTTCCATGACTTACCGAAAGATCAGAGATAATCTGAATGAACTTGAAGAAGTTTTTATTAGTAAGAGATTG
>DAOUTP010000090.1 GCA_030626645.1 Candidatus Cloacimonadota bacterium | reverse complement strand
GTATAACCGCAGATTGGAAACCGATGGCTGTGAGTATTGCTTTTGGTTTGGCATTTGCAACTGTACTTACCCTGTTTGTAATTCCGGTGATCTATTCGCTGGTTGATTCATTATTCGGTAAGCTGGGAATGACACGCTTCAAGACACATGCCAAATATGAAGATTGTGTGGATTGTGATTAATAAAAAACCTTCCGAAGGTTGTGGAACTTTCAATAATTCTCGACCTTCGGAAGGTTAAATAAAAGAAAAATATTGACCTTGCAAGGGCTTCTTTCACAAGACTTGGCACAAGCCGAAGGTCTTGTAAGTCGATAGTGGGTAGCATGGTCAACTTATCACAAGATTCCTGCGGAACTTGTGATAAGTTTCGGAGAATCAGGAAAAACCTTCCGAATGGTCTCTGTTAGAGGATTACTTCTTGATTAATCTTCGCCACGTTTTTTCTACCTTGCAAGGGCTTCCTTCAAGATTTCTTGGGGGTTAGCCCTTTCAAGGTTTACCATCCGCAGGCATGGTTTTTTTCTATGCTTCCAACCCTGAAATTGCTAATTGGATATTGAATTGAGAGAAGCGATTGCAGGGTTTTAGATTATCTATGCACCTTTCTTAACCGGAACAAAGAAATCATTAAATTCGGTTTTTAGAATTCGTTGTAAAGATGCTGAACAATTATCCTTAATATAAGCAATAGAAAAGACGGGATTTTTTTGGTGATCGATCTCAACATAATGAAGCGTGTCTCCCAAATAATGCAGGTATGCTTCATCATTTGGAGTATGAGTTTCCACATCAATATCTGTTCCATTATATCCCAGAACCCAGCCAAAATGATTCTCGTTCCTTATGTCCCATATCTCTTGCCAGTTTGGTTTGAAATTCTCAAAGAATGCTAGAAAAGGATTAAATCCGAAAGCATGAAATGTGAGATCGGCTAATCCAAATCCACCATAACGAAGCGGATTCATCTCGATGGGAACAAGTTTATCGTTTTCCAGTTTGAATTCCGCATGAATGGGGAAATTGGTAATATTCAAATGTTTATTTAATTCTAAAAATATTGCTTTGAGCCTATCGTAAAATCTATCGAAAATTTCTTTATTTGTATAATAAAGTACATGGAAATATTCATTATTTTCAGGAATCGGATGATGATAAATATTCATTATCTCCGGTTTACCGTTTTCATTGAAATACATATCAACAGCATATTCGTCACCTTCTACAAATTGCTCTATGATAAGTTCATTTTTAGATAAGATGCTATCGGAAAAATAACGGGAATTCTCTTCCAACTCACTGCGTATTTCTTTTGTGATCTCGGAGATATTGGTTTCTTTGTTTAGCTCTTTTACGGCAATTCCAAAGAAACCCTTGGTTGGTTTTACGATATATTTTTTATCTCTATCCAGTTCGATCTTAACCAATTCATCAACCGTAGTTTTACAAAAGAAGAAATCCGGGTAAAGATTGCTCATCAACTCTCGGAATTTGTGTTTATCTTTCAGTCGTTCAACAGCATTGGAAAAGGTTCGAGAAGTAGATTTTTCCAAGATCATTTCTAAAGCACTCTCAGTGGGAGCATAAACTTTATCACCGGCTTTCAAAATTAATTCTGAATTTCTAAAATCTTCTTCCGAAATAACCTTAACCTTGATCTCGACCTTGATCTTGACCTCGGTCTTGACCTCGACCTTGTCCTCGACCTTGTCCTTGACCTTGATCTTGTCCTCGACCTTGACCTCGATCTTGTCCTCGACCTTGTCCTCGATCTTGTCCTCGGTCTTACCCTTGGTCTCGGTTTTCATTACAAGCTCGGAAATGTAGCCCTTACCGATAATTATATAATTCATAAATTCCTCTAATAATTATTTTGTTGCTAACTTTCTTAGATAGGTTTTTATGTCAAAAGGAAAACAGAAATTAGTAATTTATAATAAATTTCTGGAATAATTAATGCATAAAATTAAAAAGGATAAAATAATTATAAATGGAGAACTTAATGAAGAAATTGTTTTTTACTTTGGTATTTAGCGTAGTTCTTATCAATACTGTCTTTGCCTGGCGAGATAATGAGATGGAAGTTCGTGTGTTTTATAATAACGATTTTGAACTTGGAAAATTAGTTGATCTACAACCAAAAGGAGATATCTATCCCAATGGAGAAGCTCTGATATACTTGATCCCTTCTGAATTTGAAGCTTTGAAAAATACTGGTCTCAGATACCGGATCGAAAGAGAGGACGTAAAAACCTTTGCTGAAAATTTTTGGAATTCAATGGATAATACGCGGGAAGCTTATCATACTTATGCTGAAATAGTAGCCCTAGCCGATAGTCTTGTCACTGCTTTCCCGGATATTTGTGAAAAGTATATGTTTGGCACTTCCGTGCAGGGCAGGGAACTTGGTGCTCTTAAAATAAGTGATAACGTTTCTCTTGATGAAAACGAAGCAGAAGTTATGTTCGACGGTGGAATTCATGGAGATGAGGTGGGGGGTCCGGAAAATATTATCCGTTTTGCCCGTGATATTTGCATAGCATATGGAACAGATCCTGATATAACGGATTTAATTGATAATCGCGAGATCTGGTTGTATTACATGGTAAATCCTGATGGTCGTGTAGCAGATGTTCGCACAAATGCTAATGGAGTAGATCTAAATCGTGATGCAGGATATATGTGGGATGGCATGGGAAACAGTAATGGTGCTTTTTCTCAGATTGAATCGAAAGCATTACGTGATTGTTTCCATAACAGACAGTTTGTAGTTCATACAACTTATCACAGCGGAATAGAGTGTATATCACTCCCTTGGAGTTATCGTGCCGATCAATGCCCTGATTGGAATCAAATTTATGACCTTGCTGGAGTGTATTCCTCAACTTCAGGATATACGAGTTTACAATATTATCAGGGCTTCACTGGAATGTATCCCATTAATGGCAGCACAAAAGATACAAATTACGGTGCTGCAGGTGCAATCAGTTGGTCTATGGAAATTTCCCAATTAAAGCATCCTCCAACTACACAGATTCAATATTATTATCAAATAAATGTACCGTCCATGCTGGCTATGATAGAATATTCCGGTTATGGTCTGGAAGGTATTGTAACAGACGCAAATACCGGTAATCCTGTTACCGCTAATGTATTTATCAATGATTATTTTCCTTGTTATACCGATCCGGTTGTGGGTGATTACCATAAATATGTATTACCTGGAACTTATGATATTACGATCGTTGCCAATGGTTATGAAACACAAACGATCACAGGTGTAACGGTTACTGCCAATAATTCAACAGCCACAGATTTCCAACTTACACCACAGGATGGTCAGTTTGTATATAAAATATCAGCTTCTCAGATTCCCGATAATAATACCGCAGATGAGGGTGATACACCGGGTGTGATCGGGGCACCTGATAACAGAAATTATTCAATCGGCAGGAATGGCTGGGTAGTGGTAGATATGCAATACCCGATTCCTGATGGACCGGGAAATGATATCATAATATACGAAGGTGATACTTCGGCAGAGGGTTTCACTTGTTATGTAGGAGAATTCATTGATGGACCCTGGTATTCACTTGGAACTGGAAATGGTACTACTGAATTTGATCTGTCCAATGGCGGTTTGATAGATGCTCAGTTCGTAAAGATAGTTGATGATGGAGATGGCGTTCAAACTGCACCTGATGCTGGATTTGATCTGGATGCAGTTGAGGCTATGGAACAGATCCCGGGTGTTTATATTGCTTTTTTAGGATATGAAATTGATGAAATGATCGGTAATAATAATGGTTTTATTGATCCAGGAGAAACAATTGATATGCTTGTTTCAATTCGCAATAACGGAACTCAATTAGCTGAAGATGTAAATGGATTATTATCTACAACATCTGCTTATATCACAATGAATAATGATGATGTTTATTTCGGTGATTTGAATTCAGGGCAAACAGGATATGGAATTTTCACATTTACCGTGGATGCAGTTACTCCTGTTGGGGAACTTCTATCATTTGGTCTGAATATTACAGCCAATGCCGGTGCATATAACACTAACTTCGGAATTTCTTGTGTTGTTGGTATTATGATTGAAGATTTTGAAAATAATAACTTCGAGAGCTTTGACTGGCAGTTTGGTGGGAATGCTAATTGGATAACTACCACAGGAGCTTATGAGGGTATATACTGTGCTAAGTCAGGAGCTATAAATCATAGCCAGTCAACTTCTCTCCTGCTAACTGCTGAAGTTATTGCAGATGGAGATATCAGTTTTTATCGGAAAGTTTCATCTGAAGCTAATTACGATTATCTACGTTTTTATATTGATAATATGCAAATGGCTTCCTGGAGCGGAACCAGCGGCTGGGTGGAAGAAACTTATGCCGTTTCAGCCGGGACTCATACATTCAAATGGGAATACACGAAAGATGAGGGAGTTGCCAGCGGCTCAGACTGTGGCTGGATAGATTATATTGTCTTTCCACCAATTGGTATCGAACCACCACTTAATCCTCCTACAAATCTGCAGGCTGAAGTTATTAATTATAATGAAGTTGAGCTTACATGGGATGCTCCTGCTATGGAATTTGTAACTAATAATTTGAAGAAAGCATCAGAAATGAGTGTTGGTGATTTAACTCGTGAATTGATCGGTTATAATATATATCTGAATGGTGATTTATTAGCAGAAATGGTTCAAGAAATCATTTATTTTGCTTCACCATTTGATAATGGAGAATATAATTTCTTTGTAACTGCAGTTTATGATAATGGTGAATCAATGCCTTCCAATATTGTACCTGTAACAATAACATTGCCTGTACCTCAGAATCCGGAAGCTGTAACTCAGGGAGAGGATATCCTGCTCACGTGGGATGATATTTCGAATAGAGCATTTTCTCATTACAAAGTATATCGTGATCTTGTTATGATAGCAGATAATGTTATGGAAACTTCCTACCTGGATCTTGATGTTGCAAATGGTACATACACCTATAATATCAGAGCTGTCTATAGTGGCGATTATCAATCTGCTCTATCAGTAGATGCAGTTATAGAACACGTTCAAACGAATGCTGAGGGACTTTCTATTCCAGTAATTACCGAACTTTCAGGAATTTATCCCAATCCTTTCAATCCAAGTACAACCATTTCTTTCAGTTTAGATATGGATGCCGGAGTTAATATTTCAGTTTTCAATATTAAGGGTCAGAAAGTACGAACTCTGGTGAGTGAAAAACTGGATGCCGGTTATCATCAAGTGGAATGGAAAGGAAATGATGTTCAGGGAAAACAGGCTTCCAGTGGTATCTATTTTGTTATCATGGATGCCAATGATGAAGGTGTTGATTATACAAGTGTAAAAAAAATAATATTGTTAAAATAATTGGAGGACAAAATGAAAAAATTCTTAGTTTTAGTTGTAATTTTAGTGATCGTAGGTAGTGTTAGTGCAAAAGAATGGATACCATTTGATTCCAGCTTTGAGCGAGAACCACAAGTGAATGTGGTGGAATCTGATGATAGCCGTATAATTCTGGATATTAATGTTCCTGGAATGTATCTTCAGAACATTATAAAAAGTGGTCAGATTTATCAGAGAATTGAAATGATCGAAGGTAGAACTACTCATGATGTAGGACTTCCTGAACTTCCCATGATAACCAGGATAATTGGTATTCCTGACAATCAGAATGTACGAGTGAAAGTTCTAAATACTTCCACTATAAAATTGAATGACTACAACATTTTTCCGTTGCAAACACCTGAAATAGACGGTGTCTCCAGCAATAAGGATTTTGTTGTTGATTCGAGATTCTATCTTTCAGGAGAGACATATCCCTCTAATAATGCATTTGTAGATAATGTAGGAATATGGCGTGATGTTAAGATCGGAGGTTTCCATTTCATTCCATTTAATTTTGATGCTGGAACCAAAACCTTGGAAATTACTACAAGTGCTAGAATTGAAATAGAATTTGATGGATTTGATGATCAACATGTTTTGAATAAAGATAAGAACATAACTCCCGATTTCTACAACATGTATAATTCTGCTTTGATCAATTTCTCTTCAATGGGATATGAGACCGAAAATACTCGCGAAGTAGGAATTAAATATCTTATCGTCACCAATACAACTACACTAAACAGTATCCAGCCATTTGTAGATATGAAAAATCAGCAGGGAATGCCCGTGGAAGTGAGAATTCTGGAGACAGGATTTGAAACAGCCGAAGAAATCAAAGATTACATTATTCAGCTTTATAATTCGGATGATCTGGAGTACGTACTAATGGTTGGTGATGCTTATCCAAGCGGAAGCAGCGGACCCGATAATGTGCCTATGTATTTCTGGTCTGGCGGTGGAGGAAGTTCCTGGTCCGATTCCTGGTATTCCTGCATGGGAGGGAATACCGACTATTATGCTGATATCGCTATCGGCAGGATCACTTACGACAATTTAACTGAACTTGATCATCAGATGCAGAAATTAATGGACTTTTATCAAATTCCCGATCAAACAACAAACTGGGGAGAGAACAGCATCCTGGTGGCACACTCAGAGCAGTATCCCTTAAAATATACTCAGTGTAAACAGCAGATCATGGACTTTCCATATTCAATTCAAACTCCGATCTTCACACCATGTTATGGTGGAGCCGGTGCTACAAACCAGGATATAATCGATTGGGTGAATAACACATCAGGTGGTATATTCAATTACCGTGGTCATGGCAGTGCGACAGAACTCTGGCAATGGGGTGCATCCGGAAGTTTTACTGCAACTCATGTAAATCAGCTAACTAATGATAACAGGAATTTCGTTATGTTCGACGTGTGCTGCGATAATATGGATATTGTTGCACACCCCGGTGACTGCCTGGCAGAATCATTTATGAAAGCAGATGAAGCAGCCATCGCAATCAACGGGGCGATCGTTCCTTCATACACTATCCCAAACCATGATTATGACAAGGAATCGTATAAAGCAATTTTTGATGAAGGGATAACTAATATTGGTTATATCACGAATTATGCTAATGTTTTTGTAATAAATCTGCATGGTGGTATTGGTATTCAGAATGTT
>DAOUTP010000149.1 GCA_030626645.1 Candidatus Cloacimonadota bacterium | reverse complement strand
TACAAGTGCAATTTTCGGAACAATAAATTCATTTATAAAACTGGTAGAAGATTTTAAACCGGAACATGTTGCCATATCTTTTGATAGACGTGAAAAAACTTTTCGACATGAGATAACAGATACTTACAAAGCAAATAGACCTCCGGCACCGGATGAACTTCATCAGCAGGTTGAACCAATTAAAGAATTTTTTGCAGCAATTGGCCTGCCGGATATTTCCAAAGCTGGTTACGAAGCAGATGATGTTATAGCTACTTTAACAGAAAAATATAAAGATAGATTTGATATTGTAATAGTTTCCGGTGATAAGGATTTTGCACAATTGGTGGAAGAAAAAATTACGCTTTATGATCCTAAAAAGAACCAAAGCATGAACGCAGAAAGTATCAAAGCAAAGTATGGGATCAGCCCGAATCAGTTTATTGATTATCTTGCAATCTGCGGTGATAGTGCGGATAACATTCCCGGAGTAAAGGGGATCGGACCAAAAGGAGCTTCTAAATTATTGAATGAATTCGAAACTCTGGATGGAATTTATGAAAATCTCGATAAGATAAAAGCCAAGGGAATTCTTGAGAAACTTATCGAACATAAAGAAGATGCATATCTTTCTAAAAAACTGGTCACGATCATTCGTGATGTTCCTATTGAAATTCCGGATGAAGAGCTTACTTTTGACAAAAATAAATTACAAAACGGCATTGATATTTTGAATGATTTTGAGCTTTCATCGATTGCAAAAAAGATAAAAAAAATGTTTTCTCAACCAAAACCTGAACCGGAAATAAAAGAGGTGCTGAGTTTCGTTCGCGAATTTGATTTTAATACCAACGGAACGGAATTGAAATATCAAACAATTCTAACTGACACAAAAGAGAGTTTTGCCCAGATGTTATCATCACTGGATTCAGCGGAGATAGTTGCTGTTGATACTGAAACAACCTCCAAAGATCCGCACCTTGCTGAGTTGGTTGGGATTTCAATTTGTGCCGATGTTGGCAGATCTCATTACATCCCTCTTAAGCATCAGATGGCACAAAATCTTGATCCTGAAGAGGTTCTAACTCAATTGAGAGATAAACTCAAAAGCATGACACTTGTTGCTCATAATTCTAAATATGATTTGCTCATTTTAGAAAATGCAGGTTGGAAGATCGAAGGTGATATCTTCGATACGATGATCGCACATTATCTGATAAATCCAACCTCCAGACACTCGCTGGCAAATTGTGCTTTAGAAGAATTTGGACATGAAATGATACCGATCTCTGAACTTATCGGGAAAGGAAAAAAACAAATAACTTTTGATCTAGTCCCAACCGATCAGGCTGCTAAATATGCAGCCGAAGATGCTTACGTAACCTTCAAATTATATAACAGCTATTTAGAAAAATTAAAGAAAAATGAGCTTTATAAACTTTTTCAAACTATTGAATTACCTCTTATTTATGTTCTGGCTGATATGGAAAAAAATGGTGTTTTCATTGATAGAGAAATATTAGCTGAATTTTCAAAGCGAAACCAGAAAAAACTTGGTGAACTAACCATAAATATCTTTGAAATTGCTGGTTCACAATTCAATTTGAATTCTCCGCAGCAGCTTTCTAAAGTTCTTTTTGAAGATTTGGGGATCAAGGCTAAAAAAAAGATAAAAACAGGATATTCCACAAATATTACAGTTCTGGAATCTCTGGCTAAGGATCATGAAATTGCCAGACTTCTAATTGAGTACAGACAGATCTCAAAATTAGAATCAACTTATGTTTCCGCTCTTCCTGAACTTATTAATCCGCATTCCGGCAGGGTTCATTCATCCTTCAATCAGGCGGTAGCTTCCACAGGGAGGTTATCCTCTTCCAACCCGAATATGCAGAATATTCCCATACGAACTGAGATGGGAAGAGAGATTCGGAAAGCATTTTGTGCCAGTGATGACGATCATGTGATATTGGCTGCTGATTACTCTCAGATCGAGTTGCGGATCTTGGCGGTTCTTTCCGGTGATGATAAGATGATAGATGCTTTTAATAACAAACAGGATATCCATCGTGAAACTGCCTGCATTATCTTTGATGTTTCCAAGGATGAAGTTACGCATGATCAGCGGAGATATGCCAAGATCATTAACTTTGGGCTTATGTATGGAATGGGATCTTTCCGGATTTCACAGGAATTGGATATTTCGCGCCAGGAAGCCAAAGAATTTATCGAGAACTATTTCAATAAATTCCCGACTATAAAAGAATATCTGCATTCCGGTATTCAACAGGCAACAATAGATGGATATGTCTCAACAATTTATGGCAGGAAGCTTTATCTACCAGATCTCTATAGTTCCAATAAGATGCTGGCAGAAGGAGCAAAGCGTGTTGCAACCAATATGCCGATTCAGGGAAGCGCTGCCGATATCATCAAAGTTGCCATGATCTCTTTACATGAAAGAATTAAAAATAACCCAGATATAAAAATGATTATTCAGGTTCATGATGAACTCGTGTTTGAAATACTTAAAGATAAATTAGAAGAAGCAAAAAAACTTATTATTGAAGAGATGGAGAAAGCAATACCGGAAAAATATAGAAATATTGTTCCGCTAATTGTAGATGTTGGAATTGGACAGAATTGGTATGAAGCACACTAGAATAATTAGGAGTTAGGAGTTAGGAGTTAGGGAGTAGGGATTTTAAAAAAAATAAGTCCTCGCGAGGTTTCTTACATGGAATTCATACGCGGCAATCTAAGAATATATGATATTTTCATCATTCCGTACTTGCCTGCCAAGCTGTAGCTATGCGTAAGCTGAATGCGGAATCTAAAGTGTTTTGTATAATTGGATTTCTGTGTGAAATAGAATAAATTACCGCCAAACCAGCAATATTACAAACATTAGCAATGTTATGTATATAAATGTCTTAAGATTACTGTAAAAACAGTAATAACTTGACAATTTTACAGAGTTATAAAGCACTTGTCTTGTAATTACCGCAATAGCGGTATTGTAGGAGTAAAAATGAAATTAGCAACGATTGGAAGCATAATCCTTTTTCATCGTAAACAAGCAGGACTTTCTCAAAAGGAATTGTCGGATTTAGCAGAAATTGGCAAAACGGCAGTATTCGATCTGGAAAAAGGGAAAAGTAATTTTAGAATAGAAACATTATTAAAGATTTGTTCAATCTTGAATATTAAATTGGAATTTCAAAGTCCTTTAATGGAATATTGGAGAAAGAATGAATCGTAAAGCATTAATCTTGGTAAACGATACACCAGCAGGAGAATTAATAGAATTAGATAAAGGGTTTGAAATAAAATATTTTCCACTTTATACAGGGCAACCAATATCACTCACACTACCATTAATAAAAGAAAGGTATACTTTTGACTTGTTTCCAGCATTTTTTGACGGATTGCTTCCGGAAGGTATTATGTTAGAAGTTCTATTGAAGAAATTTAAATTGGATGCTGATGATTATTTTGGTCAGCTATTAACAGTTGGGTCTGACTTGGTAGGTGCTGTTACAGTAGAGGAAATAGAAAAATGAGATGCCCGATAACATATCAGCAAATTGATTCTGGTAAATACTCTATTACAGGATTACATTCTCTTTCTCCTAAATTAGACATCCTTAAGGACATTCCATTAACCCTTTCTGAAATACGTCAGGAGTATCTGAGTCGTGCTGGTAAGATGTCTATTCAGGGTGTGCAACCGAAATTGAGTATGAAATTGAACATCAAAGAAAATCAATTTGAGATTGTTGATATCAGAGGTAAATTCATTCTTAAACCACCAAACGAATTATATCCTGAACTTCCGCAAAATGAAGATCTATCAATGAAAATGGCAAATATTTGTGGTATCGAAATTCCCTGGCATGGCTTGATATATTCCGAAGGGAATGTCCTGAATTATGCAATTCGTCGTTTTGATAGGTCAGGGCACAACGATAAACTTGCTTTGGAAGATTTTGCTCAGCTTTCAAATGCTACTAGAAATACAAAATACAATTCCAGTATGGAGCGTGTTGTATCTATCATTGATGATTTCTGCACATTTCCTATTTTAGAAAAAATTAAGTTATTCAGAAGAATTCTCTTCAGCTTTCTAATTGGGAATGAAGATATGCATTTAAAAAATTTTTCACTTATTACCAGGAATAGAAAAGTGGAAATGAGTCCGGCTTATGATTTGTTGAATACAACGATTGCAGTACAGAAACCTATAGAAGAAATCGCATTACCCATTGCCGGCAAAAAAAATAAAATTGATCGTTACGATTTGATAGATTATTTAGGCAAAGAAAGAATGGGGATTCCCGCAAAGAAAATGGAGGAAGAATTTGAGAGAATGTTTTCCTGTTATGCAAAATGGAATGCTCTTATCAGTATTAGCTTTCTATCTGATGCAATGAAAGAAAAATATTACATCCTGATGCAAGATAGAAAAAAGAGGATATTTGGATAAGTTAGATAATCAGAAATTAAATTCTCGTTTTCATGGGAAAAATATTGTGATTTAAAAGGAGATTGTTATGAGTTTACACATTGAAGCTAAAAAGGGAGAAATCGCTGAAACCATACTTTTGCCGGGAGATCCGTTAAGAGCAAAATTTGTGGCGGAAAATTATCTGGAAGATGCGGTTTGTTACAATAAAGTCCGCAATATTTTTGGTTATACTGGAACATATAAAGGTAAAAGAATATCGGTTCAGGGAACCGGAATGGGAATTCCTTCAATGTCGATCTATGTTACTGAATTAATAAGAGATTACGGTGTAAAGAATCTTATTAGAATTGGAAGTTGCGGTGCTGTGAAACCAGAGATAAATTTGAGAGATGTAATTCTCGCTGAAGGTGCATCTACCGATTCCCAAACTAACAAACTTGTTTTTGGTGGAGCAGATTTTGCAGCAATTGCCAATTTTGAGTTATTGCTGAAAGC
>DAOUTP010000058.1 GCA_030626645.1 Candidatus Cloacimonadota bacterium | reverse complement strand
TGATATTATAGATTTAGAATTTGAAGGCATCAAATCTGGAAATACAACTTATGGTAACCGATTTCAGAAATTGAACAATCCAATTGTAATTAACTCGATAGATGAATATGAAAAGAAACTCAGCAGAGTTTTTGTGATTCCAAACAGAGAAGAACGAAAGAAGATCATCCGTAAACAGATGTACGATCTTTTCGTGAACTCGGACGAAAAAGTTATTGAAAATAATAAATTACTTGAAACTGTAATCGATCTTGTAGAATATCCAACTGCTGTTATTGCAGATTTTGATGAAAAATATCTTGAACTTCCCAAATTAGTTGTAACTTCTACGCTTTCTGAACATCAAAAATACTTCTCTGTAAGCAGGCAAGATGGAAAACTCAGCAATAAATTTGTATTCATTTCCAACGGAAATCCACAATATTCCACTCTTATCAAGCAAGGGAATGAAAAGGTGATCACTGCCAGATTGGAAGATGCAGAATTCTTTTATAATGAAGATATAAAAAAGCCTTTTGCAAATTTTGTGTCGTTATTAAGTTTTATCACCATATCTTTACCAGTTAATATAGATGACCTTATTTCAAAATTAAAAAATATGAATATTAAATTACCAGATAAAAAAGTTTTACAAACTTCGAACGACCTTGTTTCGTTTTTAGAATTCATTACTTTTCAAGGAGACTTAGGCACTTTAAAAGAAAAGACAACTAGAATTCAAGGGCTTGTAATTTATTTATGCAAAGTATTAAAATTTTTAGAAGATATATGTAAAGAATCTGAGGAAGCAGCGTATTATTGTAAAGCCGATCTCTCAACAATGATGTTGGGGGAAAAGGAGTATACAAAACTTCAAGGATATATCGGTCATCATTATGCACTAAAAAGTGGTATAAATCCGAATGTTGCTCTTGCAATCGAAGAACATTATTTTCCACGTAGTGAAAAAGATAATCTACCAACTTCTATCGAAGGGTCCATTGTTGCCATTGCAGATAAAATGGATACGGTTTGTGGAATAATTGGTGTTGATATGATCCCGACAGGATCGAAAGACCCTTTTGCACTGCGTAGAGCAGGTAACGGAATTGTACAAATTATTGCAGATAAGAATTTTGAAATTGATCTTCATAAATTAATAGATGTTACTTTCGAATTTCTTGAGAAGAAGCTTAAAAAACCTGATAATAACAAAGATATTGTTTACGACTTTTTCAAACAGCGGGTAAATTGGCTTCTTAAACAAAAACAAATCGACTACGATATTATTGAAAGTGTAATGCATATCGATCATTCCAATATTCCCGATCTTATCACCAGAGCTGAAGCGTTGCAGGAATTTAAAAAACAGGAAGATTTTATCAAACTGATTCTTGGTTTTAAACGTGTTTCCAATATTATTGCCGAAGTGAAAAGTACTTCCAATGTGAAGCAGGAAATGCTGCGGGAAGAGATGGAGCAGACTCTTTATACACAATATCTAGTTTTAAAAATTTAGATAGAAGAATTGCTTCCCGATAAAAATTACAAAAAAATTCTAAAAGAGCTTGTTGAATACGGCAGTACTATTGATCAATTTTTTGATGAAGTTCTGGTGAACGTTGAGGATGTTGAGATCAAGCAGAACAGATACAACATTCTATTCTGCATTCAGGAATTATTCCTGCGAGTTGCAGATCTTTCTAAACTTGTTGTTGAAGGTGAAAAATAGAAAAAAAGATTGTTTTACCTCACCTTCAGTCTTCGCTCAATATGTTGGGCTACGACTTGACGGGCAATCCTCTCCGGCAGTTGCCGGAGAGGAAGTTAGTTGTACTCCTTCTCTTGGATAGGAGAAGGTCGGGATGAGGTCGATTGAGTGAATAATAGGTTCACTTGAATATGTAAAAAAATTAGAATATAATGAGGTAATGAAAATGGCAATTCAAATTTCTCATCGAGCTAAAGCGATCAAGCCATCACCAACGCTCACGGTTTCAAATCTAGCCAAAGAAATGAAAGCTAAAGGTATTGATGTGATCAATTTTGGTGTGGGTGAACCTGATTTTGATACACCTGATTACATCAAGGATGAAGCACATAAAGCGATTGATGATAACTTTACTCGATACACAGCTTCTTCCGGTATTATTGAACTTAGAAAAGCAATTGCTGCTAAACTGAAACGTGACAACAATCTTGAGTGCGATCCAGATGATATCCTTGTTTCTCCCGGTGCTAAGGCTTCAATCTTTTTTGTGCTGATGACTATTTGTGATCCGCGTGATGAAGTTTTGATACCATCTCCTTATTGGGTAAGTTATACTTCACAAGTAGAAATGGTCGATGCTTTTCCAATACTGCTTCCCACCCGTGCTGCATCTAATTTCAAAATTTCTGCAGAACAATTGGAAGAAGCATTGGAGTCTTTGAGCAATCCTAAAGCTCTTATTTTAAATTCTCCTAATAATCCGACTGGTTCAATTTATAATAAAAAGGAACTTGAGAAAATTGCTGCTGTCTGCGTGAAACATAATATTATGATCATTTCCGATGAAATATATGAAAAGCTAATTTATAATGGTAAAGGACATGTTTCCATTGCTACAATAAGTGATGAGGTTCGTGAGCATACTGTTGTGATAAATGGAGTATCTAAAGCTTATGCCATGACAGGTTGGCGACTTGGTTATGCTGCCGGTCCTACAGATATCATTCAACGGGCTGCCAGAATTCAAAGTCACACAACTTCCTGCGTTAATTCAATAACCCAGAAAGCTGCCATAGTAGCTTTGAATAAATGTGACGGAAGCGTTGCTGAAATGCGTGAAGAATTCCAGAAACGTCGCGATTTTCTGGTAGATGAATTAAATAAAATTCCCAATGTGAAGTGTCGACTTCCGCGTGGTGCTTTTTATGCGATGCCGAATATTGCTTATTACTTGCACAACAATAAATTGGGCATTAAAAATTGTGTAAAAATGTGTGAATATCTTCTACAGGAATATAAAGTAGCGATTGTTCCGGGTTCGGCATTTGGGGCAGATAAATACGTGCGTTTTTCTTATGCAACGAGTATGAAAAACATTAAAGAAGGAATAAAAAGATTTAAGAAAGGACTAATTAATAGTTTACGTTAAGACCTTATGAAAGAATTTAAAGAAGAGATTGAGAGAAGACGCCTGGAGAGAAGAGGTATGCGAAGCTCAACCTGGGTTAATTTTATCATTCGAATTCTCGCTCTTGTTTTTGTTGTTATGATAATCAGATACTTTTCAGATGCAAATCCTGACAAATTTAGAAGTTGGATCACGACTACCAAAACAGATTCAATCCAGACTCAGGAGAATAAATGAGTTTACTTATTGTAGGTTCGATTGCACTGGATAATGTAGAGACTCCATTTGGAAAAGTTGAACTTTCATTGGGTGGATCCGCAATATTTACATCTATGGCAAGTAAGAATTTTTGTAAGAGCAGTATCGTAGGAATTGTTGGAGATGATTTTCCAAAAAGTTATTTTGAACTTCTGGGAAAGAACGAAATAGATACTCAAGATTTTAAATCAGTTCCCGGTAGAACCTTTCACTGGTCGGGGAAATATAATGATCTTAATAAAGCTGAAACACTTGATACACAACTTAATGTGTTTGCCGATTTTGATCCTCAATTATGTGATGATAACAAAAAATGTGATTATCTATTCTTGGGCAATATTGATCCGGTTTTGCAGTTGAAAGTTCTAAAGCAGATGAATAATGCCAAAATCACTGCCTGCGATACAATGAATTTCTGGATATCTGGTGCAAGAATAAAACTTTTAAAAGTAATTAATAATGTTGATATTTTATTTATCAATGAAGATGAATTGAGAATGTTGACCGAAGTACAAAATATTTTTGAAGCCGCTAAGAAGGCAAAGAATATGGGTCCTCAATTAATAGTTGTGAAGCGTGGGGAGTATGGTTCTTTTGCCTATTCAGATGAGTTCATCTTTTTTGCTCCGGTTTATCCTGTAAGAAAGGTTATCGATCCCACCGGAGCAGGAGATAGTTTTGCAGGTGGATTTATGGGTTACTTGGCTTCACAAGGAAATTTTGAAGAGATCACAATTAAAAATGCCATGATCTTTGGAACTATTACTGCATCTTTTAATGTGGAATCTTTTAGTATAGACAGATTGAAAGAAATTAGTATGAATGATATCTTAGCAAGAAAGGAAGTAATAGAAAAAAGTATTAGGTTTTAAGGAGGAGGGATGAATAATAGTTCAACAATTAGAAGTTTTGCACGAGAATCTTTAACCGGGAATTGGTTAAATGTAATTTTAGCAAGTTTGATCTTTAGCGGCGTTACATCTGTTGTCAGTTCAGCTTATGGTGCAGTTTTTCTGATAATGGGTGCATTATTATTTGGTTTGTATTTGTATTATTTAACTATAATAAGAGAGAAAATCGGTGATTTTAATTTACTTTTTAAGGCGTTTTCATTTTCAGGTAAAAACCTTGGTTTGTTCGGTAGGACTTTAGGCGTATATCTGCTTATGAATCTGTATATTTTCCTTTGGACATTGCTTCTTATTGTACCCGGTATAATTGCAGCATATTCTTATAGAATGGTCTTTTACTTAATGATCGATGATTCCGATATTGGAGTATCAGAAGCATTGAGACAAAGCAAGAAAATGATGTATGGATATAAATCGAAACTATTTTGTTTGGATCTTAGTTTTATTGGTTGGGTTTTACTTTGTATACTTACTTTAGGCATTGGTCTCCTATGGTTGTATCCTTATATGCTTACTTCCCAAACTATTTTTTATGAGGAGTTACGTAATGAGCATGGATTGACTTCTAAAGACGAGAAAAAAGAAGTAGAGGAAATTAAAGAAACTGATTCTAAAATTGGTGGAGTTGTTGAATAGATTAGTTGATTATCAATAAGTACATTCTGCGGAATTTATTCCACAGAATATTATGTTCTATAAATTTGAAAAAATATTAACAAATAAGAGAATGGTGTTATATTGGCTGTTTAAGCAACTTTATCGTTAATATTTTATATAAGGAATATTAAATGCATTATATTATTAATAATTAATTAAATAGGGTTTTGATAATGAAGTGGCGGTTTTTAAATTCGGGAAAGCTAAATTCGGCTCAGAACATGGCAGTAGATGAAGCTATTTTTGAGTGTGTTCAAGATGGAAGATCTTTACCTACAATAAGGTTTTATGATTGGGAACCATCAACGGTTTCCTGTGGTTATAACCAAGAAGTAGCTAAAGAAGTTGATTTTGTTGCCTTAAAAAAACATGGCTTTGGTTTTGTGAGAAGACCAACCGGCGGCAGAGTGGTTCTTCATGACGGTGAAGTTACCTATGCAGTTATCAGTCCTGCTGTTGAAAGATTGACCGGTAATGTGACGGAATCATATTCTGAGATCAGTAAAGCATTGGCAAAAGGACTTGAATTTATGGGTATTAATGTTGATTTTGAGAAAGGTAATTTAAGCTCAGAACATCAAAGACAAGCTGCAAACCCTTGTTTTACGAGCAGTTCCAGATATGAGCTGAATTATCATAGAAAGAAGATCGTGGGTAGTGCACAGGTAAGAAAGAACAACTGCCTTCTACAGCATGGTTCCATTTTGCTTAACTATAATCAAAGTAAATTGGCATTAATACTACCCGGTTTATCTAAAGATCAAAAAGAACGAATGGCAACTTATCTGAATAGAAAAACAGTTGCTATAAATAATATTCTAAATGTTCCGAAAAGTTATGATAAAGCCACTCAATTCTTAATGGATGGATTCAAGGAAAAATGGATAAAAGATGAGTTTGTGATTCATAAAACCCTTGAGCCTTATGAGCTTGAAATTGCTGAACAGTTGAGATTAACTAAGTACTTGACAGATGAATGGAACCAAAGAAAGTGAGTTTAAAAAAAGGGAGTAATAAAAAATATAAATTGACACGATTTTTTTTATTATAGTTTTTGTTCTATTGAAAAGTATTTAATAAATAATTTAGGGAGGATTATTAATGCTTAAGAAAATTATTATTTCACTCATATTAACTTTTCTGTTTATTTCAATATTATCTGCTGGAGAAACCGGTAAACTGGCAGGTAAGGTAACAGATGATAAAGGGAATCCTATCCCTTTCGCAAATATAACTATTATGGATGGTGAAACACTTGTTGCGGGGATGATGACCAAGGAAAATGGTTCCTATTACATGATTAATATTACACCAGGTGTTTACGATGTTTTTTGTATGCGTGGTGGATTCAGAACCCAAAAAATTACCGGTGTGAAAATCAGCTTAGACACTACTGAAATTCTCAATATTATAATGCCGCAACAAGCAATTGCGATAGAAGGATTTGATGTTGTTGAGAAAAAGAATGAAATGATCAATCCAGCCGAATCAGGATCGGGAAAACAAATTTCAGCAGCAGACATTGAAGATCTTTCTGTTGATCAGCTTGATGATGTGATCGCTATGCAAGCCGGTATAACTATTAGTAATGGAGAGATCCATGTTCGCGGTGGTAGATCTAACGAGTTATCATATACAGTAGATGGGATGTCTGTTTCTGACCCCGTGGATGGTGGTGCCGCTCTTACTATTGATACTGATGCAATTGCAAATATGGATGTAATGACCGGTGGACTTACTGCTGAATACGGTAATGCTCAATCCGGTATGGTCAATATAGTAACTAAAAGCGGATCGCGTGATTATTCAGGAAAACTGGAATTTGTATCAGATCACTTGATCAACACTCCTGATAATGCAAACAACGATGTTATAAAGTTTGCAATTGGCGGTCCGGTATTAAGTCCGTTTGTCTCTTCTCATAGAGATAAATTTACATTCTATTTTAATGCTGTGGGAAGCTGGAATGATTCCAGATATAAAGATTATTATAATTTGAATCCATATGAAGATCTTGACGGATTGGTTACTAGCTGGTCAGACTATCAACAATATGATCCTTATGAAGGCAGAGAAGATTTTATTGGATTCGATATGGGTGATAGAAATAATAATGATTACAATGCAAATTTGAAAATGAAATACAAATTTAATG
Source organism: Candidatus Cloacimonadota bacterium (assembly GCA_030626645.1). Taxonomy (GTDB): domain Bacteria; phylum Cloacimonadota; class Cloacimonadia; order Cloacimonadales; family TCS61; genus Tenebribacter. Next base: position 1,779 of record DAOUTP010000058.1, on the reverse strand, counting down.
AACGCCAGAATATAACTTTTGCTGTTCGAGGAGATGTATATGAGCATCTTCCATTTAGTCATGGTTGGAGATATGCCTTAGAGCATTTTGCAAAAACTTCTGGGGAACAAAGACAGTACATCGCTACCTACGATCATACTATTGGATCTCAGATAAACATAAAAGTTAAAGCAAGTATGTACGAGAAAAGTGTTACTCAATCACCCAGAGATATAACCAGAGATGACTGGTTTGGACTAAGTTATGATGCATTTGATTTATATGGTGATAATATACTAGGAAATACAAATGGTATTTTCTATTTAACTGGTGCTAACCTTCTTTTAGATAATGTAGTTAGTGATGTTAATTACAATTGGCAATATGATGATGGTACTGGAGAAACAATAGATGTTCCATTTACTATACCTGGTTCTGTTTCTGGTACTTATATTGATGACAGTAATCAAATGATCCAATTTAGATCAGATGTTGAATATCAAGCTAATGAAACTCATGGATTGAAGTCCGGATTTGAAGTTATCAAGCATACTATAGAAAAAGACCAGTGGAGAAATCCATGGCTTCTTTCAGCTGGTCTTTATGAAGATTATTTACAAACTTGTACTCCGGAAGAATCTTTTGCTGAAGGAGATTCAATTCCTGGAACGGGAATTTTCGCTCCAGCTGGAGGGTTAGACTATTACTCAAGAGAAGATCTATTAGCGGCAACAATTGCTGCTTCCGGTTTAACGGATGGTTATAAAGCTGAGCCGTGGCAAGGTGGTCTTTATGTACAGGATGCTATGGTTTGGGAAGGTTTGATCATCAACGCAGGAGTAAGATGCGATGTCTGGTATCTTGGTGGTGATTACGATATCATAACACCTAATTACAGCGGCTCTTATCTGGAATCGGTCGATCCGGATCATCCCATGAATGAACCTACTTATAAAGTTCTAGAAGATGAGAATGATCCTAACTCAGCTTATGTGATTCCTGATCCTTTGCTATATCCTGAAGCTTATGCAAAATATATGAGTGCAGTCGACTACCATGAAACTATCAGCGATAGGTTCAGCACTCCACAATTTATGTTCTCACCACGTTTAGGTGTTTCTCATCCGATCTCAGAAAGAAGTGTTTTGCACTTTGTATATAATTATCAAAGACAATTACCTCAAATGCAGTATATCTTTACAACAGGTCGACCGATAGATGTTATCACAAATCCGGGATCAAATGTAATTGTAGGTAATCCTGAGCTTGAAGATCAGACGACAATAACTTATGAAGCAGGTTTACAGTATCAGCTTCATGAAGATTATGTTATGGACGTTACAGCTTATTTCAAAAATATTTATAACTATGTGAGCACACTAGAAATAACTGACCCTGCTGATCCTACATTAAAATGGAATGAATATATTTCTGAAGATTACGGAAGTGTTCGTGGAATTGATTTGAACATAAGCAAATATCTTTCAAATTTCTTCTCAGGTTCTGCTGCTTATTCATTAACATGGGCAAATGGAAATCACTCTGAAACTTCTACTGATAATGAAGAAAGTTTACGAGAATTTCCTTTAGCCTGGGATACCAGACATAATGTTAACTTCAACTTTACTTTTAAGGTTGGAGAGGGTGAAGAATTCTATATACCATTCACTGGAACTGTTCTCCCACTACAGGATTTTTCAGTTAATTTCTTTTATGCACTATCTTCAGGTTCTCCTTATACACCGGTTGATGAGAATGATGTGGCCTCACTGGATACTAATAGCGTAATTGCCCCTCATA
>DAOUTP010000206.1 GCA_030626645.1 Candidatus Cloacimonadota bacterium | reverse complement strand
TCCACTATAGATACTTTATATCTTGATGAAAATATCCCAACTGGAAACTACACTTATGGTGTATTAACAGTTTTCGATGGTGGATTTGAATCGGAACTTACAGAAGTTTCAATAGATCATACAGATGTAGAAAATATAATAATTCCCATCGTAACTGCGTTGATCGGCAATTACCCCAATCCATTTAACCCTGAAACAACAATTTCATTTTCCGTAGCACAAACGTCCTCGTTTGTGAATGTTGAAATTTTTAATATTAAGGGACAGAAAGTAAAACAACTTGTTAATGAAGTTCTCCCGGCAGGAAGGCACATTGCTGTTTGGAATGGAACAGATGATAATAATAAAGCTGTTTCTTCAGGTATTTATTTCTATCAAATGAAAAATGGAGATTACAAAAATAGCAGGAAAATGCTGCTTTTAAAATAATCGTTTAATTGTCATCCTGCTTGCCAAGTCGAAGCTTAGCGAAGACTGGAGCTTGTGTCATCCTGAGCGGAGTCGATGGACGAAGGATAAATTATACTCTTGCATCCAAGCCCCAGCTTGGATGAATATTCAAAAATTGATTTAAATCTGGTTACTAAGCTGGAGCTTGGTAACCAGAATATGAACGCTACAAAGACAAACTTCGTAACGAGATTAAAACAAGGGAGAGAAAACTATGAAATTTTCAAAATCGTTGATTATTAGAGTCGTTCTATTTGCAATTGTTTGCGTAATTATTGTTGGTCTCTTACCGACACGAGCACAAGTTCATCTTGAAGGAAAAGACGCTGAAAAAGCTATAGAGACATTCAATTTTCATGCGGAGATATCAGACAGTATTTTTTACGGAGATTTCAGCAAGATGATGCCACAAAGCATCGAAGGTTTTGATTTTGTAAAACTAGAAGAATTGGGCACAGGAATAAACGTTGATTTTGATGAGACGATAGAACTCATTAAAAAACCTTTTGGAAGTGTATGGATCACACATGCATTGGGATTGACAATAATTAATCTGGTTAAACAACTTGCAGAAACTATAGTTAATGCAAAAATTTCTAATATACTTTATACAACACTTCTGACATGCATCGGGATATTAATAGTATTTGTATTATTTATTTTATTATTTCCCAAAAAATTTATGAAGATCGAAAAAGAAAAATTGCTGACTGAACCGATCAAACCTGCATGGTTTACAATGATCCTTTCCGGTTTAAACATTCTTACTTTAGCATCATTACTCGGGATAATAACATATATAATAGTAATTTCAATTCCAATGAGTATAAAATTGATTTTGGCTCCACCAATCGCTAATTTTGGACAAATTTATTTTGGGGCAACTTTCTATATTACGACTCTTGTTTTCCTGTTTGGAATTGTATTTCCTATCTATCTCTTAATTTATTTTTTCAGAACAAAACAAACAGCATTAAGAAAATTCTATTCCTTTATCCTAATAATTCCAATTATTGCTCTTGGTCATAATTTATGGTGGTCAACCAGATTTGTTGAAAGTGTTAATGTAATTATCGATCAACAGAACACAAGTTCCAACAGGCAAATGGTAATTTCTGACTGCGGCAAAATAGCTTACAGCACCCGTCAATGGTATTTAACAAACTCAGAGAAGAATAAAGTAAGCTTGGAAGAACTTACGTTTTCAGATGTTGCAGTTCCATCTGAAAATGAGAATGGAAAATATAGCTTATCCATTGAAGGAAATTTATTAACTATTACCGGAGAGGGAAAACTTGTAAATAAAGATGGTACTTATGCTCTTGGTATTACTACTTACAATGCAGAAACCGATTCGATTAAAACTGAGATTATCCGATGAAATAAGGAAATTATTAATGCCTTTAAAGAATAGGTCAGATTGGCAATGGTAACAGAAACTAAACGAAACATATTCCTATTCAGCTGCCTGGGATGGAACAGAATTAGCATTAATAAGATTTGACCCTGATTTTCCAGAAAAACCGAGCGGGTATTGCTCGATTAAAATGAAATCTATCAATTAATAAATAAAAAATAGCCCTGAATGCAGGGCTATTTCTGATATATTTATCTACTATTATTGATTCAATTTACTCAATCTATTCATTTCTCTTTTTCTATCGACTTCTTTCAAGATTTTCTTACGCATCCTAATATTTTGAGGAGTTACTTCCAGAAGTTCATCATCATTAATATATTCTAACGCCTGTTCTAAACTGAATTGTCTGGGTGGAGCAAGTTTAATAGCATCATCCGAACCGGATGCACGAACGTTTGTGAGTTTCTTACCTCTAACAACATTAAGCACCAGATCGTTTTCACGAGAATGTTCTCCAACTATCATTCCAGCATAAACTTCCACAACCGGACCAATAAACAGAACTCCTCGAGCTTGAAAATTGAATAAAGAATAACCTGTTGATAAACCTCTTTCCATTGCAATGAGTGCTCCGCGTTTTTTCTTCTCCAGATCTCCTTTAAAAAATTCATATTCGTAAAAACTATGATTAATAATACCTGTTCCGTGAGTTGTGGTTAGAAATTCATTCCTAAAACCAATAAGACCGCGAGCTGGAACTTTAAATTCCAAGCGTGTATAACCGTCGCTACCTACAACCATATCCATCATTTCACCTTTGCGTACACCAAGCATTTCGATGACAGTTCCCACAAATTCATCAGCAACATCTATAACTGCAAGCTCGATCGGTTCAGTTCGTTTTCCATCCAACTGACGGAAAATAACTCTTGGTTTGGAAACCTGGAATTCAAAACCTTCACGCCGCATGTTCTCAATGAGAATTGCAAGCTGAAGTTCTCCTCGTCCTTTTACAATAAATTCATCCCTATTCTCTGTATGTTCAACCACAATGCTAACATTGGTTTGAAGCTCTTTTTGCAATCTATCCCAGATATTTCTGGATGTTACATATTTTCCTTCATTCCCGGCAAAAGGAGAATCATTCACTCTAAATGTCATTGATAAAGTTGGTGCATCGATCTCAATAATTGGAAGTGGTTTGGGATTTTCTTTACAAGCTGCCGTCTCACCCACATCAACTCTTTCCATTCCCGCCAGAGAGACAATATCTCCGGCAAAAGCTATTTTTATTTCCTTCTTCTGTAAACCTTCATATTGGAAGATCTTGGAAATTCTATAAAGTAATCTCTCACCATCACGCTTAAGTAATACAACTTCTTCGCCTTGGCTCACCTTTCCGTTCGTGATCTTTCCAGTTCCGATTTTTCCCAGATAATTATCATATTCAATTGCAGAGATCAGCATTTGAAATGGTTTATCTTCATCACCTTCCGAATCTTTCACTTTATGAATGATCGTTTCAAATAAAGGGATCAAATCATCATTGGTATCTTCCAGTTCATACCTGGCATAGCTATCTTTTCCTGATGCATAAAGAACCGGAAAATCTAATTGCTCATCATTAGCAT
>DAOUTP010000240.1 GCA_030626645.1 Candidatus Cloacimonadota bacterium | reverse complement strand
TGCCGATGCCTTAATGAAGGCTAAGATCGGAAATTTAACCGATGGATTCAGTTTTGCCGGTGCTAATGCATATCGGGTCAAGCAGATCGTGTCTGTTAAAGAATTGATAGAATCTTTACGTATAGAATTTGAAGAAGCTGTATTAAAATTGCAGGGCAGAAAGGCTGCTTTAATACTTGGTTGATTTATTTTATTAAGCAGGACGTATTATTTTGATGTGTCTAAAATATTTTGATTCAAGCCGGATTTTCTTTCCGCAGCAGAAGCTACGAAAAGAGTGAAAATATATAACTCGACTCGAGTTTTCAAACCCGAGTCGGGTTATAAAACTATTTATTATTATTTAACTTCCAATAATTCTACATCAAAAACAAGAGTAGCGTTGGGAGGGATTACACCGCCTGCACCTCTTTCACCATAACCCAGGTTTGAAGGAATGATCAAACGAGCTTTATCACCTACTTTCATCAAAGTAATACCTTCATCCCAACCGGGAATAACCTGTCCCATTCCCAAAGTAAAATTAAATGGTTGATCTCTTTTCACAGAAGAATCGAACATTGTTCCATCTTCAAGATAACCTGAATAATGAACACTCACAGTATTTCCAGCGGCAGCTTTGATGCCAGTACCTTCCTGAACTAAAATATATTCAAGTCCCGATTCTGTTTTGGATGTAACCTTACCTTTAATATCGTATTCTTCGATCTTGGGCACAGGCATTATCTCCAGAAGCTCAACCTCAAAAATGAGAATTGAATTAGGAGGAATAGTCTTAAGATCTCTTCCACCGTAACCCAGATCTGCGGGGATCTTCAGAACAGCTTTATCACCAACATGCATCAAGGCGATCCCTTCATCCCAGCCTTTTATTACCATTCCGGCTCCAAGCTCAAATGTAAATGGTTCTCCTCTATCTAAAGAGCTATCAAATTTTGTCCCATCCTCAAGTGTTCCGGTATAATGAACCTTAACTCTACTTCCTGCAGTTGCACGTACTCCTCTTCCATTCTCAGTAATTACATATTCCAATCCGGAATCTGTTTTTGTGTAATTCATCTCTTCTCCTTTAGGAACACTAAATAAATTTATCGAAACTAATGTTACGATGATTATCAGTATTATTTTCTTTTTCATTTTTTTCTCTCCTTTAAATTTTTGTGTCATCCTGACTAATCTTAAATGTTCTTCTTTGGAAGGATCTCCACTTATAATGTGATTTATCCGCTGTGGTGGATTCTTCGTAAGAAAAATTTTCGAAGAATTCCTCAGAAAGACAATCTGTTATCATTTAATTTCCTTTATTCGTTAAATGTTTTAATTTTGAAATATCCATTTTTGAAATGAATATCTTCAATATGTACAATTTTTGTTTTATCCATTAGAAATTGCTGTAATAAAAAGGTGAGTGTGGGATGCTCGTATTGAAGATATTTGATACTTGGCAATTTCTTAAATCGTAAGAATTTATCTGTTATCCAGTTTGTCTGCAATTCTAAGAATAACATTCCATTTTGATAATCTTTGTAATTCATTTCTAAATCAATATTCGTTGAAATTGGATGTTCATTTTTATAACGAAATTTTATTTGTTCACCCATGATCTCAATGTTTGATATGGAATTCGGGATCAGCTCATTTGCAATACAAATATCTATTATTTCCGAAATAGTTATCTTAATTTCTGCCATGATCTACCCCTTTAGACTATTTTAATTTTCCTCGGTAAAAAAATTTGAAGACATTATTATTTGCAAGTAAATAATCATTAAATTTTCGGATCAAGCTTTTTAGTGAAGTAGATAATATCTTTGTGTTTTATATAGTTTTTGCTTTGGAAATATTTCAATGAAGTCACATTCCAATCTTCAATGAGACAGGCAAAGATTTTAATATTATTGGAAAGAAAAAATTCTTCAGCTTTGTTAATCAATAAAGCTGCAATTCCTTTTCCTCTATATTTGGGCAGAACAGCAAGCCTGTTGATCCACCCCTTGCGTCCATTATGGCTTGCTATAAGTGCACCTACAAGTCCCTCATTAATCTCGGCTACAAAGAAACGATTAGTTTCAATAAGTAATTGTTTCCTGATATTGTCTTTAGTATCTCTGCCTTCCAGTTTGAATGGAAGTGATGCTTCGGTCCAAATATCAAACAAAGAATCAGATTCAGAAGGGTTCATATTTCTAATAAATATTTTTTTGTCTTCCATGTATCCTCCTATCAGGAAAGTAATTCGCAAGCTTCTTTAATTGTAATTACTTCAAGGTTGTTATCATAAATGAATTTCATTATCTCATAAAAATCATCCGGTTTGCAGTTAGTAGGATGTCCATCAGCATCTTCTAATACTCTATGAAAACCAATTACTATCAAACACTCTTTATTCTGATGAGCTTGAAGAATTCGGGCTTTTACGTTTTCAGCAGTGTAGTCTGTGAGATATACATAATATCCCAGATCTGTGCGATCTATCGGCGCATATGTGGCAATATTCTGACTAGTGCGAACATTATGGTAATATTGAAGAATTATATCATAATGTTCCTGATTTGCCTTTCCGCTGGGAAGAGCAAATGTAGAATGGCTTAAACCATGATCCTTAAGGTTTAACCAATCATGGTATATCTCATATTCAACTAATTCTATTGGTGACGTGGTGAGTGTGATATGATGCAGTGTATGCCCGGCAGTCTCCCAGTCATGCTCAAATTCCAACTCTTCTACCTGTGACCATGTTAATTTGTTTTCACCACCAATAACTCCCGTATTGATCACATTTGTTGCTCTGAAGCCATATTCTTCCATAACCGGGAAGGCAGTAGAGTAAATGCTTTCATGTTGATCATCAAAAGAAATTATTACATAAGTTTTTTCTGGTCCTAGTTCAGTTATTATTTCACAACTAACCAGCAACAATGCGATTAATAAACTAATCCATTTCATATTCGATTTTTGTTTGGAATCCAATGATATAATAATCTTCTCCAATAGAGGGATTAAAGTAACTTAAGTTTGCAGCAACCGACCAATACGGTAATATCTTATATG
>DAOUTP010000116.1 GCA_030626645.1 Candidatus Cloacimonadota bacterium | reverse complement strand
TTGGTCCAGACGCAACAGGAGTCGGCTGGGTTTATATGTATTCGCTCACATCAGACAGACACGATCTGCAAGAACTCCGATCCATTCAAGATTGGTATCTTCGGTATGAGCTTATGTCTGTTCCTGGAGTATCGGAAGTAGCAAGTGCCGGTGGATATGTGAAACAATATCAGGTGGAAGTAGATCCTGAAAAATTGCGAGCTTATGGAATAAGTTTGCAGAAAGTTAATATGGCCATCAAACGTTCCAATAACGATGTTGGTGGCAAACTTATAGAAATGGGCGAAACGGAATATATGATCCGTGCTAAAGGATATATCTCGTCAATTGAGGATTTGAGAAGCATTCCAATTGGATATGATAGTCAAGCAAAGATTCCCATTCTGCTTTCGCAAGTGGCAGATATTCATATCGGACCCGAATTGCGACGAGGGGTTATCGAGATGAATGGTGAAGGTGAAGCGGTTTCGGGAATTATTGTTATGCGTTACGGTGAAAACGCAATGACGGTAATAAAAGATGTAAAAGCAAAACTGGAAGAATTGAAAAGCGGTTTACCGGAAGGTGTAGAAATCCATACTTCTTACGATCGATCCAGTTTGATTCAACGTTCTATTAACACACTAAAGAGCACACTTTTGTTGCAAATGTTGGCAGTAGCGTTGGTTTCGATTCTTTTCCTGTTGCATTTTCGTTCTGCTTTTGTAGCTATATTCTCTTTGCCTGTAGGAATTCTTATCAGTTTCATTATTATGCATATATTTGGGATTTCAGCAAATATTATGAGCTTGGGAGGAATTGCTATTGCTATCGGGGTGATGGTTGACGCTTCCATTGTGATGGTGGAAAATCTTCATAAACAGCGAGAACGTTTCTCCGACACTTCGCATCCGGAACTTGTGCTGAAAGCTGCTAAGGAAGTTGGTCCCGCACTTTTCTTTTCACTCCTCATCGTTACCATCAGTTTCCTGCCGGTATTCACACTTCAACAACAGGAAGGGAGACTATTCACACCGCTTGCCTTAACCAAAACGTTCGCAATGGGAGCTTCTGCAATTTTGGCAATAACCATTATTCCTGTGTTGATGTTCTATTTTGTAAAAGGAAAGATCCGCAAAGAAAAGGATAACCCGATCGCTGCTTTCTTCATAAAAATCTACAAACCCATTATCCGATTCGTTCTACGTTTTCCAGTCCTTGTTTTGATTTTAGCTGCTGTAATATTGTTAACAACTCTTATTCCTTTTGTTCAGCTTGGTTCTGAGTTTATGCCGGCTTTGAACGAAGGTGACCTGCTGTATATGCCCACAACACCACCAGGAATAAGCATTACAAAAGCTAAAGAACTTTTGCAACAGACAGATAAACTTATAGCATCTCATCCGCAAGTTGCACATACTTTGGGTAAAATTGGAAGAGCAGATACTTCTACAGACCCGGCACCACTTTCGATGATTGAAACTACGATAACACTTACTGATAAAAAGGAGTGGCCCAAAGGAAAAACAATCGAAGACATCATCAAAGAATTGGATGAAATGGTGCAGTTCCCGGGACTTACAAACAGTTGGACAATGCCTATTAAAACTCGGATAGATATGCTGGCTACCGGAATCAAAACTCCTGTAGGGATAAAACTGATGGGAGAAGATCTGGAGCAACTTTCTGAGATCGGTGAACAAATTGAAGCACTTCTGCGTCCATTGCCGGATGTTCTTTCAGCTTATTCGGAACGTGTTACAGGTGGAAATTTTATCGATATCGATATAGATAGAGAAAGGGCAGCTCGTGAAGGTTTACTCGTTGGAGATATCCAGGATGTTATCAAAAGTGCAGTCGGCGGGATGAATGTGAGCTGGGTTGTAGAAGGATTGGAAAGGTATCCGATAAACGTTCGTTATCCAAGGGAACTGAGAAATAATATTGAAAAATTAGAGAGATTGACCATTACAAGTCCGCAAGGATATGCTGTTCCTTTAGGACAGGTTGCAGACATCAAGATAGTGAAAGGACCACCAATGATAAAAAGTGAAAATGCCAGAAGAACAGCCTGGATCTACGTAGATTTGAAAACATCCGATGTTGGTGGTTTTGTGAAAAATGCTAAAGAACTTATCAGCAATAATGTAATAATTCCCGATGGGGTTTCTATTGTTTGGTCTGGTCAATTTGAATATATGCAGAGAGCAGCAAAGCGTTTGAGAATAGTCGTTCCAATCACACTGGCTCTCATCTTTTTAATTTTAATTATGAATTTCAGAAATATCACCGAAAGCCTGATTATGATGATTACTGTTCCCTTTGCTTTGGTTGGTGGAATTTGGCTGATGTTTTTTGCAGGCTATAATTTTTCTGTAGCTGAGGGTGTAGGATTTATAGCTCTGGCAGGTCTTGCAGCCGAAAACGGAGTAGTTCTTCTAGTATATCTTGATGAAGCGTTTAACCGATGGAAATCTAAAGGAAAGCTTAACACTCTTCAAGATCTGAAAAGAGCAATTATGGAAGGTTCAGCTGAAAGAGTACGACCGATATTAATGACAGTTGCAACTGATGTTATCGGGCTTATGCCAATTATGTTCGGAACTTCCACGGGGATTCGTGTGATGAAAAGAATTGCAGCACCAATGGTCGGTGGATTGGTATCATCTGCTATAATGACGCTGGTTTTACTTCCAACAATTTATTATTTATGGAAGAGACACTTACTTCTGAAAGAGAAAAAAATGTTCGATTCTATCTAATAAGGAGGAATGATGTTTTTATTACCATTATTAATAATCATTATCATTTATTTTATGTTTAATGATAAAATAGGTAGTTTACAAACTAGAAGGTCACCTTTAGATATATTACAGTCCCGTTATGCAAAAGGCGAAATTTCTAAAGATGAATTTGATGAAATGAAACAAAATCTATTTTAAGAAATTGGAGGCTATCATGTTTAAAAAAATTAAAAAATCATGGAATGCCTTTTTAGAAAGGCTTACCAAAGAAAACCAAGAACAATTCGGCAGTAAACGTGCTGATTGCTGCGATTTGAATAAACCACACAAAGGAGATAAAAAATGAGACGCTATATCTGGATAATCATAATTATATCGATAATTCCTTTGGCATTAAATGCACTCGGGAACTATATGTTTGTCGGTGGACATATGATGGGTAATTGGGGTGGATTTCATCTTTTTTGGTGGATTGTGATTCCTTTTGTTTTACTGTTTGCTATACTATTCCTTAAGTTTTTCACCAAATCAGAGAAAAAAAACTCTGATGCTTTTGAAATATTGAAAATCCGTTATGCAAAAGGTGAAATTTCTAAAGAAGAATTTGAAAACATGAAGAAATGTCTTGGATAATAAGATTTGTGAACTTAATATAATTTTTCACCGGAGGTTACTATGATTAAGATAGAAACTTTGAAAATTGGAGGAATGACATGTGCAAGTTGTACAGTCTCTGTGGAAAAAGCTTTGAAAAGAGTAGATGGAGTAAGTTTTGTTAATGTGAACCTGGCAACTGAAAAAGCGACAGTAAAATTCAATCCGGATCAGGTAAATTATAACCAACTTTTAAAAGCTGTTCATAATTCAGGTTATGAAGTTGTAGAAGAACAGAAACAAGATAAAGAACTGAAAACATATGAACAAGCACGAAAAAAGATGATCGGAGCCTGGTTATTTACCATTCCGATTGCTTTATGGATGATTCCCGAAATGTTTTTTAACAAGATGTTTCCCAATGAAACAATATTTCATTTGGGAATGATCTTGCTGGCAATTCCCGTATTATTCATAATTGGAAGAAAAACCTACATTTCTGCCTATAGATCTATTACTCACGGTTCTGCCAATATGGATGCATTGATAGCATTGGGAACAGGAGCTGCATTTATCACAGGTCCATTGCGATTTTTCCTGCCGATTGCTAGTTTTGCCGGAGTTTCCGCAATGATAATGTCATTTCATCTTACTGGTAGATACATCGAATCTAAGGCAAAGGGCAGGGCTTCGCAGGCAATCCGTAAACTCCTGGAATTGGGAGCAAAAACTGCCATTGTGATACGAAATAATTCAGAGATCGAAATTCCCATTGAAGAAGTAATAATCGGTGATATAATGCTAATTAAACCCGGCTCCAAAATACCTACAGACGGAGAGATCATCGCTGGGAAAACAATGATAGATGAATCCATGGCAACAGGTGAATCGATGCCGGTTAAGAAAAGGATTGGAGATAAAGTGCTGGGAGCAACCATAAATCAAAGTGGTTTGATCAAGGTGAAAGCTACTAAAATCGGGAAAGATACATTTCTCTCACAGATCATAAAAATGGTTGAAGAAACTCAGGGCTCAAAAGTTCCGATCCAGGAATTTGCCGATAAAGTTACGGGGATATTTGTTCCGATCGTTCTGATATTGGCTATTCTGACATTTATTTCATGGTTGGTTTTTAATCAGCAATTCCAACAGGTATTACTCTGGGCGAGTAGCTTCCTACCCTGGGTAAATCCTGAATTGAGCATCATTACTCAAGCTGTTTTTGCTACAGTTGCCGTGCTGGTTATTGCATGTCCCTGCGCTTTAGGATTAGCCACACCAACTGCTTTGATGGTTGGAAGCGGAATGGGAGCTCAGCGAGGAATCCTGATCCGCAAAGGTGCAGCGATTCAAACAATGAAACAGGTAAAAGTAGTTGTTTTCGATAAGACCGGGACTATCACCAAAGGAAAACCGGAAGTCACAGATATTGTGTCATTGAATATTTCTGAAAATGCTCTTCTCCAATTTGCAGCCAGTATTGAAGCAGGTTCGGAACATCCACTGTCTTCTGCGATCAAGAAGAAAGCTAATACTGAAAAACTGGAGTTATTTCCTGTAGAAGATTTCAAAGCAATTTCAGGTAAAGGAATATCAGGGAAAATCAGGGATAAGATCATCTTAATCGGCAATAAGAAATTATTCGATGAGAAAAGGATAAATATCGACATAATTGAGAAGAAAATAAAATCTCTTGAGAATCAAGCAAAAACGGTAATGATCATTGGCTATGATGATATAATTATTGGCTTAATAGCTGTAGCCGATACTATCAAAGATGACTCGGTTTCCGCAATTTCCGAATTGCGTAAAATGGGTCTTCAAACTGTAATGTTGACCGGAGATAATAAAATTACTGCCAATGCGATTGCTAAAATTGTTGGCATTGATTATATAGTGTCAGACATTTTACCGGAAACGAAAGTAGCTGAAATCATCAAATTGCAGGATAAATTCGGAACAGTTGCCATGGTTGGTGACGGCATCAATGATGCTCCTGCTTTGAAACAGGCAAATGTCGGTATCGCTATTGGAACGGGAACTGAGATTGCTATCGAATCTGCAGATATTACTTTAGTCCAAGGAAATTTATCCTCTGTGATTACTGCCATTAAACTTTCGCGAGCAACTTTTAAGAAAATTAAACAGAATCTTTTCTGGGCTTTTGCTTACAATATTGTATCTATTCCAATAGCTTTTTTGGGTTTATTGCATCCGGTAATTGCAGAAATAGCGATGGCAACAAGTTCTATAACTGTGGTGACAAATGCGAATTTACTGAGAAATATAAAATTGAAATAGAAAATGATAAACTTATTCAGCCAAGAAAGAAAATTTAAAAAGAACTAAAATAAGGAGAAAAGAATGATATTAAAATCCATAATAAAATGTCCTAAATGTGGTTTTGAAAAAGAAGAAATAATGCCGATAAATTCATGTCAGATATTTTATGAATGCACAAAATGTAAGGCAAAACTTCATCCGAAACAAGGTGATTGTTGCGTTTATTGTTCTTACGGAAGCGTTCCCTGTCCATCGAAACAATGAATGAATATTTAAAAAAAGAAAAAATAATAAAAAGTTGAACTGTTTTACGCAAAATGTTCAAATAAAAAGAAATAAGGAGATAAGTAAAATGAAAAAAAGTATGATTGTATTAACAATGGCAATGATGGTTTTATCACTATCATTATTTGCTGACAATTCGTTCGATGAAACAATGAATAAGATCACGGTTGAGTATTTGAAGATCAAAGATACTCTGACAAACGACAAAACAGACAACGTCAATGATAACGCTAAAGCAATAGTGTTCTTAACAAAGAGACTTGATGTGAGTAATGTAACTGAAGAGAATAAAGATCAATTTATTGAAATTCCCTCAATAATATCTTCAGCGGCAAAAGACTTGAGCAAAGCTAAG